>JAAFJZ010000035.1:3747-11825 GCA_013298205.1 Cytophagales bacterium | reverse complement strand
GATTTTTACAGAAAAACAAAGGAAAAGGTGGTTTGAGAATGGATATGCCAGAATTTAAAATCGGCTTGGCAGGTGATATTTTGGGCTATGGAAAAATCTATTTTGAAAGAGAGCAAGATAATATTTTGATAGACATGGAAGCCAATCGCAAAACTTTAGATGGCTACTCTGTATTCAAAATGGGTAACGATAGCATAGTAAGCAGATTTGATTTGAGTGAAGGCACTGCCAAAATCAATACCAGCATGAGCGGAAATATTGTAAACGGCTTTGTAGATAAAGCAGGTTTAGCTACGGCTTATGTACTGGCTAGCGACAAAGAAATGGAAGCTAAGGTGTTTCCGGCTGGAATAAATTATTTAAAATATTCTCAACCCAATATTAAGCTTTTCGCAGAAGGCAATAAACCTAAGGTAAATGCCAAAGTAACCCTTAATTTAAATAATGATAGCTTGAAAGCTTTTTTCGATAAGAAAACTCAAGTTTCAAATTTTGCTGCTTCATTTAGCGATTATAGTTTAGGCGCAAATGTGCAAAACAAAGAAGGTAAAGGAGACATTTACTACCAACAAGGAAACATAAAAGTACAAGCTCTAGGCGATAAAACAGGCAAAGCCCAAGCGAAATATGAAGATGGAGAAAATTTCTTTAACGTAATTGTTGATAAGCCTAAGTCGAATATTGATTTAGAATTTACCAGAAATGGAGACAGCATTTTCACCGCTTTAAGAAACAGAAAACAACTTAAAGCTGCTGTAAAAATAGGGGATATCAAAACCTCTTTTGATGTGCAAAAAGTAGGAGATAAAAAATTTGCTTTCTCAGATGCAGAAAACTTATTTAATATCTCTTACCTGAAAGATAAATCTATCTTTTTACAATCTACAATCAAAAATGTAACCGTAAACGCAGCCTACACACCCAAAGGAGATAAAGAATTTTATTTTTCTAAAGGAAGTGACAGCGTACGTGCGGTGATTCAACCTAAAGGAGATAGAATCATAAAATACTATGTAAACAACGCCATTGTAGATGTACAAGTGCTAGCAAATGGAGACAAAACTACCCATTTTGTTACGGGTGAGCATGATTTTACCTCACTCAGAACCTCTACCCAAAGGTTGTTGGATTACAAATTTGGCAATAAAAGAATAAAAGCCGATCCAGAAACCTTACTTTTTAATACAGGAAACCATGAAGTGCTTCTTAAAACAGAACCCAATAAAAAACGACTGTTTATAGATGGCAAAGAAGTAGAATTGAAATTGGGAATTCCTTTCTCTTTGGATGATATTTCTATTACCTATATGGTAGAAGGCACTTTTCACTTCTTTAGAATCAAAGCCTTGTCTATGCCCAATATTGATGTAGGTTTGAACGAATTCAATTTTCCTTATTTGAATGTAAAACTCCCGAATTTTGACATAAAATTCAAAGGTGTAAACTTTGGGTTTGACTTTGGCTTCAATGGTTTTGACCTCAAGTTTCCAGAATTTGATATGTTCAAATTCGATTTCCCAGGTCTAAACTTGAATTTCAAAGGCTTTGATTTCGACTTTGGTATTGAAGGTGTAGAAATAAGCTTTCCTGGCAAATACACAATGGATTTGAAATGGAAGAAAGATTTTAACTTCAATATCAATTTAGAAAGAGTAAAATTCGGCTTTAATCTGCATTATTTTACATTCGACCTGAAGCAGAATTTCAAATTTGAATTCCCCGATGCAGCCAGATGGTTTAGCTACAATTTTGATACCGAAATATTCAAAATGAATTTTGATAAATTCAAATTCGAGTACGAGCCGATGAAATTGTTCTCATTTGCTTACGACAATAAGTTGTTTAAACTATTCGACCAAGGTGTAGAAATGGTTTATGATAATCGTTCGATTTTGTTTGAAATAGACAAACACCTCAAATTTACTTGGGATGCTAGCAAATTCTTCAATATCACACCTTTAAAAATTAACACCTCTTGGGATGGTTTTGATCTAGGTTTGAGTATGGATTCTTTACAATTTGCTTTTGCACCTTTAAAATTAAATTTAGATCCTTTTGCTTTAAATCTTGATTTTGCGGGTAAACTATTGAAACTAGATTTGAACAAAAACCTAAGCTTCAAATATGATGTAGGTAAAATATTCACCATTTCGCCTATTAATTTTAAAGCCAATTGGGGTAAATATGCCATCTCGTTTGGCAAATTAGATCCACTTACACTTACAGATGGAATTAAATTTTTCAAAATCAATGGAGACTTTCTCTCTTTGAGCGATTTGGATTTGGACCTCAAATACAATTTTGGCAAAAGCTTAATGTTTAAATTTAATGCGGATATTTTCAATATTTCGCTTGACGAACTTTCAGCCAAATTTGGTAAATACAATTTAGGCTTTGGTGTAAATGGCGTTTGGTTAGATTTAGATAAATATAAGTTTTCTATGAATGACATCATTTCGCTAAATATTGATGGTAATTTACTTTCTTATGACCTTAAAAATCCATTTATCGGGTTGAAAGTACCAAGCCTAAACTTTGGCTTTGGGGGCTGGATGGATAAAATCAATTTCCAATATTCCGATTATAACATTGACTTAAGCAAGTTAAATGGTTTAGTCTATTTTGACAAAATGAATAGATTTGAGTTTGGTAACGACCTCATTATCAAAACAAGTTTAGCTAATTTCGCTATAGGTATTAAAGATTTAAAACTGCCTTCTAAGAAATTTTTTATGACCTATGATAAATATACCATGTCATGGAATGGACTTCAAGGCATCAAACTCAGCTTGCCCGACATGAAATGGTTTAGCATAGGCGGCTTGTCTAATTTTAATATTGGTTGGGGCGATATAAGCTTAGTTTTTGCTAAAGATTTCTTAAGCTTAACAAAGGGCGACTTTGGGCTCACTTATGGAGGCGAACGCTTGTTTGGTGTGAAATACAAGAAAAGCGAAATGGCTTTGATGGAAAATTATTCTTTTATGATGAGTGAAGAAGGCAAAGGAGTAGAAATCAATGAAGAAGGCATTATTACACTCGTGAATGGAGACCAAAGGATAATAGCAGGTGGCGACCAACCGATTCGTTTCTCAGATCCTAAAGGCTTTGATATGAAAGAAGGAGACCCTGAGGAAGGATTCAAATTCAACGTAATTGGAATGGATTTTGTAGTAAAACCTACCGAAGATAATAATGTTGCCATAGAAACGGTTCAAAAATTCGGCAAAATCACCATTAGAAGTCAAGGTGAAGGCATGATGCAGGCTGTTTTAACAAACCCCGAAGGAACCAAAAAATACGGCATGCTATATAAAAATCAATATACTTGGGGGCTTACAGTGGGTGATATGAAAGCCGATGTTGATGGCCCTAAAGTAGAGCAGAATATAGAAATGGCTGGACCAAGCAAAATAGGAAAAGTAACTCAAAATTCTACAAGCGTGCTTCAAGGCTTATTATATGCCTCTTTTAGCAGCAAAACAGGCGTATTTGTAGTTCGTGGGCAAGTTACAGGTACAGCACCAATTTTATGTACACAAAATGTAAAACTTGATTGTATGTTTTCTAAAGAAGAGTTTTATATTAAAGTGGCAGATAGACCGAGAGAAAAATGGGCTTATATTCAACCACTCTGTATAGGCTTAAGAACAGAAGGCTATGTAGCAGTGGAAGGAAGTTCGGGTAGCTTTAGCATAGCAGCAGGGGCAGCATTCGGCTTTAGTGAGAACTTAACTACAGGAAGTGTTAATTTTGGAATTGTAGAAGCATCCGCAAATGCCTATATGTATGCATTTATAGGTGGAGAAGGTCAATTAACAATCACAGATGATAGAGGAGTAGAAATACCTTATATAGCCCTTTTTGTAGAAGCAGGAGCAGGTGTAAGAATTTGCGGATCAGTATCAAAAATTGATATGGGTTGTGTAACTTTAGTTTCGGTTTATGTTTCAGGAAGAATAGAGCTTAAATTGACAAAAGACTCAAAATCCGCCAAAGGAACTTTAACAGCTGGGGTCACTGTATTTAACGAAAGTTTTGATGTACGCTTTGCAGCAGAAATAAAAGTTTGACATAGAATATAAATAACTTACTTTTAGTTTTGGGAATTACTAAAAACTAAAAGTAAAAGTAAATCATAATAAAATAGAATTTATTTAATCAATATAATAAGATTATGCGCATAAAAAGCTTGCTTATAACCAGTTTCTGTTTTTTAATTGTTTTCCAAGTATTGGGGCAAAACAAAAACATTAAAAACTTCATCTTTTTGAGTAATGATTATGAATTAAAACAAAATAGGGTTTTAATCAAATGGTTTTCTGATGTACTCAAAACCAAGGAAGGTTACAATGTCTATCGAAAAAAAGAAGGTGAAACCAATTGGACAAAAATCAATAAAAACCCTATCAACCAAGCTGAAACATCGAGTGAAGCTACTAAAAAGGTACAACGCTTAAATGCTTTTTTTGAAGCCATACAAAAAAGCTCAGACGCTGAAATCAATACTTCGGGTATGACCAAAGCCCTAGTCAAAATAGATTGTATTGACAACTTTTACTTTGCCAAAGACCTGGGCTTGGCTTTTGTAGATGAAAACGTGAGCCGAGGTGAAAAATACCAATATGAAATCAGAATCTTAAGGAACAAGCTAGAAGTGTTGATAGAAACCTCTGCCCCTTTTACAGTTGAGCCTTGGAAAGCGATACCAGCTCCAGACGGATTTATTGTAGAAAAGAAAAGAAAAGGAGCATCAATTGGGTGGTTGCATGAAGATAAAAAGTTTTTTTCAGTCAATGTATTGCGCAAAATTAAAGGTGAAGCCGAATTTACCAAACTAAACGAATCGGCTATTTTAGTACGAAAAAACGAAAAAGGTACGTATGACAAATTTTTGTACTTTGATGAAAAAGTTGGCCCAAAAGATATTTGCTATTATAAAATTCAATCTATAGATTTTTTTGGTCAAGTATCAGAATTTACAGACGAATTTATGGCAGGCAAAAAAGATTTTGAAGCCCCAGCTATTCCTGATAGCATTTTTTACGATGCCGATTCCCTACAAGTAAAAATATGGTGGAAAGCCAACACAGATGCCGATTTGCTAGGTTATAATATCTATAGAAGCTTGAAATACGACAAAGACTTCGTAAAACTAAATACTAAATTCATACCCAAATCGATAACCAAATACATAGATATAGTTCCTGAAGCCAATGATTACTTCTATTTGGTATCGGCTTTAGATTCTTCCATGAACGAAAGAGAAGCCTCACCCATTATGGCAGACGTGCGAGATGTTATTCCACCATTAGTGCCCAAAAATTATAAAGTTACTTCCGAATCGGGCAAAATAATCTTAACTTGGGATGCCAATACAGAGAAAGATTTGAAAGGTTATAATATTTTCAAAGCTCCCTTGGGTGCACAAGAATTTATAATCATAAATGGCAAGCCTATAAAAGAAAATCGTTTTGAAGAAAAGATACCCAAACAAGTAAAAACGCCTTTTACCTACAAAATACAAGCCATAGATACCAACCTCAACAAAAGTGCATTTACCCCAGCCTACCAAGTTACGATGCCCGACCTTTACCCACCAGGGCAGCCTTTTCTCAAAACTGTAGCCATCACAAACGAAAAACCTGTACTTTCATGGGTGCCTAATATGGACAATGACTTGAAATCTTATGCCATTTTCAGATCTAAATATGGCAAAGACACGACCAGAATCATGTTGGCAGAAAATATACCCAAATCGGATACTTCATTTACAGACAAAACAGCCGAATCGAACGAGACCTATAGATATGCATTGTACGCTTTGGATAGCGCGGGCAATGTTTCGGTTTCCTCTACCCCCTATTTATTCAAATTTTTTGATCCCAATACCAAACTGAAAGTAAAAAAGTTTGATGCCAAGTTCAACAAAAAAGACAGAGGCGTAAACATCACTTGGACTTTAGACACCGACAAAAACTATTACGGTTGCATACTCTTTAGGTCGTATGAAGGAGAAGATATGCAGCAATATTCACCCAAATTGACAGACAAAACCGATTTTGTAGATAAGTCAGTTAAAAAACCAGGAACCTACACCTATCAGTTGCGCATTTATGATAAAATAGGAAACATAGCCAAAAGTGACGAAAGAAGCGCAAACGTACCCAAAGAAAAAGAATAGGTTTTTTGAGTAAATAATCTTGTTTGAAAATTAGTTGAAGACAGAATAATTATAACTACACCACAAAAAAGTAACTTGGCATAAGAACAATTAGGTAAACCCGTAGGCTTGCAGAAATCACAAAGCATTGAAAGTAGAAATTAATTTTAATTTAAAGCTTGAAAAAAAACAAAATTCAATAGGTTTAAACTTTTTCAGAACAAGGCAGTTTCAAATGACTCAAGTCAATAATTCCAATGAAAATTTCATTTAGAATCAATAAAAATATAAATTTTGTTTTTGAATATTTAACAGATATGCAAAAATTTGTTTCTGTTCATCCTGTTATTTTTCAAATTGACAATCAAAGTAATAATAAATATTTAGCTCACGAAAAGTTGAAATTGGGGTTTATACCTTTTTCTTTTACGTATCCTTTTACAATAGAAAAATTCGAATTGGAAAATAAAGTTACTTTAATAGCTATTGTATTTAAAATTACAAAAATTGAAATAAAATTTAATTTAAAAGCAGATAACAATTTTACAATTATTGATGAAGAAATTAATGTCGAATCGCTTTTGCCAATTAAATTTGTTATGGAAAGCATTTTTAAAACCCAGCACAACCAGCTTTTTAAAAATATTGAAAATAAATAAATTAAATTGATTTAAAGGCAGTTAAATCAATTTAATTTAGGTTTGAAAAATAAAAAGTATTTTACAGTTTAGTTTTTTGGCATTTCAAAATTATTTTCATTTAATAAGCCAATCAAAACCCTAATTTACTTTTTACTCTTTTAATTACAACTTCAGCTATAGTATTTGCTTTTAAAGCTCCTTTTTCCAATTCTCTTTGTAAATAACTTTCATCTAAGATTATTTGGTTAAACTTTAACCTTTCGTCTTTGTAAATATCTAAAATTAAACTTAATAATTCATTTTTAGCATGTCCATAACCAAAACCTCCAGCTAAATATTTGTTTTTTAAACTTAAAATTTGTTCATGTGAGGCTAGCAATGAAAATAATTTAAAAACGATACAAGTATCCGGATTTTTGGGTTCTTCTAATGGTGTGCTATCAGTTTGAATCGATAAAATTACTTTTTTAAGTTCCTTTTCAGGCAAAAATATATCAATATAATTATGGTATGATTTACTCATTTTTTGTCCATCTGTACCTGGAATTAACATTCCGTCTTGCCTAATTTGAGATTCGGGCACAACAAAAGTCTCTCCCATTTTGGCATTAAAAGAATGTGCAATGTCTCGGGTAATTTCCAAATGTTGCAATTGGTCTCTGCCCACAGGAACTAAATTGGCATCGTAAAGTAAAATATCGCACGCCATCAAAACAGGATAAGTGAATAAACCTGCATTTACATCGGCCAATTTTTCAGATTTATCTTTAAATGAATGTGCGTTTGCCAACATTGGAAATGGAGTAAAGCAATTCAAATACCAATTGAGTTCGGTAACATAAGGAATATCAGATTGGCGATAAAAAGAATTGTTTTGCGTATCAAAACCTAAAGCCAACCATGTAGCAGCAACTGCATTTACAAATTCTTTTCTTTCCTTTCCATCTTTAATTGTGGTGAGAGAATGTAAATCGGCTATAAAGAAAAATGACTCAGCATCTTTACTTTTAGAAAGTTCAATTGCAGGCAAAATCGCACCTAAGATATTGCCTAAGTGAGGTTTACCTGAACTTTGAATGCCGGTTAATATTCTTTTTTTCATGTTTTTTTGGTTTTTGGTAATAAATCTTGTTACAAATTTTGCAAAATTTATATTAATATGATGTAATATTGCGTTATTAATTACAAATTAATTAAATCCTTAAACCCAAATGAAAAAACTATCATTCTTATTCGTCCTATTATTCATCGCAAATTTATTTGCAAACGCACAG
>JAAFJZ010000035.1:0-3737 GCA_013298205.1 Cytophagales bacterium | reverse complement strand
CCAACCTGTTCTTACGTTTGAAAAAACTGAGCATGACTTTGGTTTTATCAAAGAAGATGGCGGACCTGCAGTAATAGAATTCAAATTCAAAAACACAGGAAAAGCTCCATTGGTAGTTTCTGGTGTTCAAGCTTCATGTGGTTGCACGACTCCAGATTGGACTAAAGAACCAATTGCCCCAGGAAAAACAGGCTTTATTAAAGCTCAATATGACCCAAATGGCAGACCAGGAATGTTTAACAAAAGTTTAACTGTTACTACAAATACGACTCCAGCTACATCAGTAGTGATGATAAAAGGCAACGTAACTCCAAAAGCTCAATAATCTTTTGTTTTTTAAGTCTGTTTTTTTTGCCAGTTTGGTTATAGTGCTTCATGTAAGCTCTAAGGCTCAAACTGGCAATTTTGTTTTAAATACTTACTCTCACAATTTTGGATTTTGGAGAGAGGATAAAGGTGTGGCTCAATTTTCTTTTGAAATAACCAATACTTCCAACAAAAAAATTCTTATCCATCATGTAAAAGCTAGCTGTGGTTGCACGACTCCACAATGGTCATTAGATAGTCTAAGTCCTCAAGAAGTTGGTTTTATAAAAGTTAGTTACAATCCATTTAATAGACCTGGAGAATTTAACAAAAAGATTTTTGCTAAAATAAATGGTGATAGTATAACGCTAAATATAAAAGGAGTCGTAATTGTTCAAAACAAAAAAATAGAAGATGAGTTTCCTGATAAAATAGGTAATATTCGCTTCCAGTCTAATTACGTTAATTTTGGCGTAATAAAAAACAACCAATTGGTTTCAAAAGAAATTCAGATTTATAACCAAGGTCAGAAACCTATATTTATAAACACAGAAATCTATTATGATTTTTTTACAGTTTCTGGTTTAGCAAACAAATTGTTTTCAGGAAAAACAGGTTTTTTTAAAATTGATATGGTCCCAACAAAAAAAATAGATTTAGGTAATTCTGATTTAGTTTTTAATCTTAGAACTGATGATGATATTTTACCTAACAAAACTTTACATTTGATAGTAAATGTAGAAGAATATTTTCCTCCATTATCAGATACTCTTCTAAAATTATCTCCAAGAATTTTTGTGAAAAACAAATATTTAGATGGTGGCAAAATAGATAAAAATACAATTAGACTTATCAAGTTTCCAATTAAAAATATTGGGCAGGAGCTTTTAGTTATTAAACAAATTAAGTCTAATTGCACCTGTATCAAAACCGTTATGCCAATAGATAAGCTTATTTCTCAAGAGGAAGTTTTTTTGGAATTATTCTTTGACCCAAAAGAGCGAGATGGGAGAGAAGAGAAAATGGTTACAATCTACTCAAACGATCCATTTGAGCCCGTTTTGAGTTTAAGATTTAGAATTGAGGTTGAATAATATTTAATCAATAATCGATTTTTTTGAGTTTGAATCAATTTTATTTATAAATAAAAGTATTTTTGAAGTTTTAATTTCTTAATTCAAATGAAATTCGTTCAACACATTTCTCAACAATCACTTTGAAAATAGCTAAAATTGTTTGTTTTTTAATTTCGTTTTTTTCAACATGCGCTATTTCACAAAATTACTATTTCGTACAATTTACTGATAAAAATCAAAGCATTTATTCAGTTTCTAATCCAGCTGAATTTATTTCACAACGTACCATAAATCAAAGATTAAAACATAGTATCGCTATAGTAGATACGGATTTACCTGTTAATCAAGCATATATAACCAAAATTAAGGCTGAAGTTTCTGAAATTAAATATTCAACAAAATGGCTAAATGGAATAGTAGTAACAGCTTCCGAAAGTCAAATTGCAAATATTACAGCTTTTCCATTTGTTAAAAAAATATCATTGCTAAAGGGTTTAGGAAAGCTTTCTTTTAGAAAAGAAATGAAAGAAAATCAATTAGATTCTGCTTTACAATATGGTACAGGAATCACAGAAACTCAGATGTTAGGTATTGATTTGATGCATAGCCAAAGTTTTACTGGAAAAAATATTAGAATAGCGATTATGGATAATGGGTTCGTAAATGCAAATAAAATTGAAGCTTTCTTCTCTATTTTTTCTAACAATCGAATGATTTTAACTGCAGATTTAGTTGAAAATGACAATAATGTTTTTAATTCGGGTCGTCATGGTTTGAATGTTTGGTCTTGCATGGCTGCTAATTCAAACGGAAAATTAATAGGTGCTGCTCTCGATGCTGAATATATGCTTTTTCACACAGAAGACGATCGGTCTGAGTCTAAATTAGAAGAATTGAACTGGGCAAGAGCTGCTGAAATGGCGGATAGTGCAGGTGTAAATATAATTAACACATCTTTAGGGTACACAACATTTGATAATTTGGAAATGAATTATTCACAAGATGATTTGAATGGTAACACCACTTTTATTGCTCAAGCTGCAACTATTGCCTCCAAAAAGGGGATTTTAATTGTTTGTAGCGCAGGAAATGAAGGTGCTGCGATTTGGAAAAAAATTAGTTCTCCATCTGATGCAGATGGAATCTTGTCTGTAGGGGCAACAGATAGAAATGGAGTTGGTGCAAGTTTTTCATCTTTTGGACCATCTGCAGATGGAAGAGTAAAGCCAGACGTTTCTGCAATGGGTTCAAGTGTAACTGTAATTTCAAGTACTGGCGACATAGTAAACCAGTCAGGTACTTCTTTTGCAGCGCCATTGGTTAGTGGGCTGGCAGCAGGAATTTGGCAAAAATATCCTGATTTATCATCTTTTCAACTAAGAGAAATAATTATAAAAGGAAGTAGTAAATTTGTAAATCCAGACAATAAATTAGGTCATGGAATTCCATTTTTTAAAAGAATTGATGATTACGCTTCTCAACTAGTTTCGCAAGGGAGCTTAATTTCAAATGGAAAAATTTACCCTAACCCATTCAAATCGGGTAGTTTGTATTTGAATTTAACGAATGAAAATAAAGATAAATACGACTTTTTAAAAATCGTAAATAATCAAGGACAAATTTTATTTAACATTCCTATAAAGCAAGAAATTTGGCAGAATTTAGAAATTGATTTTCAAACTTTAAAGCTAGGTGTTTATAATTTTATTTTGACAGGTAAAAATAGCTTAAATTGCATAAAAGGAGTAAAGTTAGAAAATTAAATTTAGTAAGTTCTTTATTAAAAAGGTTTAGTTTTTAATTTAATTAGTTTATATACATTCTAATTTTAATCTCGTATTTAAAAGAGTTTAAAATTATTTTAAAAATTAATTGGTTTTTAAAATAAAAAACTAATTAAAATGTTTTTGAACTTCAGAAAAGTTTGTTTAGAAAATTATTTACTATTTTAATATCAACCATTAATTTATCTACAAATCAAAAATCCATATCCTTTGAAATTATAATTTGTTTTGTGATTATTATATTGGTAATTTTAATTTCTAGCATATTTACCATTACAACACTTTTTTTCAAGTAAAAATCTAGATAATAATTTAACTAATTTATATTTACCCTCTTTAAATCTTACCAAAGATATTAAAGTTACAATTTTAGAGTCAAAAAAATTAGCAAATTCTTGGATTCATAATCCCAATTCAGAGGAAAAAACTAGATTTTCTAATATTGTTTTAATTAAAATACCCGATTTAAAGCAAAGAACGAACAGCATCATACATAATTATTCAAACTCAAATGACTCAATTAAAATTGCTTTAGAAAATAAGTGTGTCGCATCACTTCAAAAACTGAATT
>JAAFJZ010000349.1 GCA_013298205.1 Cytophagales bacterium | reverse complement strand
CAGAATACCCACTTTTAGATAGTGTAAAATATAAAGTAGCTTATGACAAACTTTACGCTATTCGAAATAGCATATTGGATGGTACCGATAATGGAAAAAGCAGAGTAAAATACAAAGATAGATTACCTTGGAGATTACGAATTATTAATCAAGATGTGCTGAACGCTTTTTGTACACCAGGAGGGTTTATTTATGTATATACAGGCTTAATCAAGTTTTTAGACACAGAAGATCAGCTTGCTGGCGTAATGGGACATGAAATGGGGCATGCTGACTTAAGGCACTCTACTGATGCCATTACCAGACAATACGGAATCGATGTTGTTTTGCAAGTTATTTTAGGAAATAACCCTAATGTACTTAGCCAAATTGTTACTGGTTTAGCTAAATTAAGCTATAGTCGCTGCCATGAAACGCAGGCTGATGAATCTTCAGTTTATTATTTGGCAGGAACAAATTACAAATGCAATGGAGCAGCAGGTTTTTTTGAAAAATTAGAAAGTTCAGGGCAAACCAGTGGAACACCTCAATTTTTAAGTACCCATCCCAATCCAGGAAATAGAGTCATTAACATCAATAATCGCTCTACAAAATTGGCTTGCAACACCTCAAAGTCTGGTGATACGAATGGCTCTTATGCTGCGCTGAAAGCAAGTTTGCCCTAGTTTAGATTTTACTCTTACAAAAGCGCATTTTATTAAGTCGTAAAGACCGAGTTTGATGCGCTTTTTTATTGCTCATTTTCTTTAAAGATCAATTTATGTTAAAAAAATCCTTATTTGTCTCCTTTTTGCTAATTTCAATAAGCTCATGGGCGCAAAATAATCTTTTGGATGGTGTAGTGATTACAGAAAATAATGACACCCTGCGTGGAAAACTCAAAAACATTAATTATAACCAAGCTTTTAGAGTTAAACTTTACACGGGTACAAGCTCTATAATTTTCAATCGAAAAGATATTAAAAGCTTACAGGTCGATACTATCAACTATGTGAAATGCCCATTTTCTCTTTGGTACAATGCTTTTTTTCAGAAATCCGTTTCTGGACCTGTGAATTTATATTTTCATTCAACCAATCCCTACTTATCTGCATTTGATACAGATTTGAATGAGAATTTTCTCAAGTCATCTATTAAACTTTATTGCAACGATTACCCAAATTTACTCGACACAATCAAATCTATTAACAAAAAAAACATCGTTGGCTTTATTACAAAATACAATTCTTGGAAACTTACACATCCCGAAAGCAAATCTTATTTTGAAAACCATATTCATACCAAAAAATTCTTCAATTTTAAAGCGAGTTTCTTTTCTCCAGGTGTAGGTGTTGAATTAGGCTTGAGTAAGAAATTTACTTTGCATTCTATGCTAAAGCTTTCAATTGGTTATGGTAAGCGGCTGGGTGACTGGTATATTTTGCCTCACTTGAATAATCAAATTCGATTCTACTTCGATAGTGATAAACGTAAAGCGCAAAACAAAAGAACATTTAGATACTCAGGCGATTATGTTTCTCTATCACATTCCATATTATTGGACGGCACCAATAATATGTTAGGGTTAGAATACGGTTGGCAAAGAACGCTTGGTAAAAACTTTTTTTATAATTTAAGCATTGGAGGAGGGTATTTACCTGCACAAAATCTTCCTGTTTTGATTTATAATATTGATATGGGTTATAATTTTTGATAATTGGAAAAAAAACTAATTTATGTTTTCATCTAAAAATCACCCAATTTATAATCAGTAAATACAAAAAAAAGAGCCTCAATGTTTGAGGCTCTTTTTAGAATTTATTTAGCTGCATTCGCTCGAATGATGTTTAAAGCACCACCTGCTTTAAACCATTCAATTTGTTGCGCATTGTAGCTATGTTTTACTTCAATGTTGTTTTTACTTCCATCCTTATGGGTAAATATTAAAAGAAGATTTTTGCCTGGAGCAAAAGTAGATAAGCCTCTTATTTCAATCGTATCGCCTTCCAATATGCTTTCATAATCTGATTTTTCTACAAATGTCAAAGCCAACATTCCTTGTTTTTTCAAGTTGGTTTCATGGATACGGGCAAAAGATTTTACCAATACCGCTCTTACACCCAAATGACGAGGCTCCATGGCCGCGTGCTCTCTTGAAGAACCTTCACCATAGTTTTCATCTCCAACTACAATAGAGCCAACGCCTTGAGCTTTGTATTGGCGTTGTACTTTGGGTACGCCTTCATACACACCTGTGAGTTCGTTTTTAACTGAATCTGTTTTGTCATTAAAAGCATTTACCGCACCGATGAGCATATTATTAGAAATATTATCTAAATGGCCACGGTATTTTAACCAAGGTCCAGCCATAGAAATATGATCGGTAGTACATTTTCCTTTGGCTTTGATTAATAGTTGCAAATCTTTCAAATCACTACCTTCCCAAGCACTAAATGGATCTAACAATTGCAGTCTATCTGACGTAGGAGAAACCAATATTTTCACGGAACTTCCATCAGCAGCAGGTGCTTGATAACCAGCATCTTCTACCGCAAATCCTTTACTTGGCAATTCATCTCCACTTGGGGCATCTAGTTTTACTTTTTCGCCTTTTTCGTTTGTCAAATAATCTGTAAGCGGATTAAATGTTAAATCTCCCGCAATAGCCATTGCTGTTACGATTTCTGGAGAAGCTACAAACGCATAGGTGTTAGGATTACCATCTGCACGTTTGGCAAAATTTCTATTGAATGAATGAATGATGGTGTTTTTTTCTTGTTTTTCTGCACCCATTCTATCCCACATACCGATACATGGTCCACAAGCATTGGTAAATACTTTTGCACCAATCTGATCAAATACGTCTAAGAACCCATCTCTTTTGATGGTGTATCTGATTTGCTCAGAACCTGGATTGATGAGGTATTCTGCTTTTGATTTTAAGTTTTTACTAGATACTTGTTTTGCCAAACTTACAGCACGAGATATATCTTCATAAGATGAGTTGGTACAAGAGCCGAGTAAACCTACAGATATTTTTAATGGCCAGCCATTTTTAATAGCTTCGTCTTTCAATTTAGAAATTGGAGTAGCCAAATCGGGTGTGAAAGGTCCGTTTACATGGGGTTCAAGTTCTGAAAGATTAATTTCAATTACTTGGTCAAAATATTTTTCAGGATTTGCATATACTTCACTATCAGCTGTAAGGTGTTCTTTTACTGTATCAGCCAAAGTAGCTACATCTGCACGACCTGTTGCTTTTAAATAACGAGCCATAGAGTCGTCATAGCCAAAAGTAGAAGTAGTGGCACCGATTTCAGCACCCATGTTGCAAATAGTACCTTTTCCAGTACAACTCATCGCAATAGCACCTTCACCAAAATATTCTACAACCGCATCCGTTCCTCCTTTTACAGTAAGAATACCAGCTACTTTCAAGATTACATCTTTAGGGGCAGTCCAACCGCTTAATTTTCCAGTTAGTTTTACACCGATTAGTTTTGGCATTTTC
>JAAFJZ010000347.1 GCA_013298205.1 Cytophagales bacterium | reverse complement strand
CGCACCTTATTTGAGTGAAGAAACGGGTATTTTTTTTAGAAATGAAATGGAATTTAAAAATGTTATAAGCTCTTTATCAATCAATCAATTTATGCCACAAAAGTGGGTTAAAAATAATATGACTGACAAAATATGTACTCAAAATTTTCTTGATAGAGTAAAATAATACTTTTAAAATGAATATTTGAGATATTATATTGTGTATAATTTAGAATAAGAATCATACTTTTTTATAATTAGGAAAAGATATAATTAAATAGTTTGAGCAAAATGATTTTTAAAATGTATGTTATTTATTCAAGAAATTAATTCATGAAAGCTCACAATTCAAATTTACTTATTTATGGAATATTGTTTTTTCAGAAAAAAAATGTATATTAAAGAATGGATATGTTTTTAAAAAAAGAATAAAAAACTATTTGGTTTATGCAGATATAAATAATTGGCATCATTGTTGTTAAAAATATTTTACAAAAACAATATAATTTATCTATTTTGAATTTTTGTAAGTTAAATTTAAAATTCAAAAAATTAATTTTCAAATAATGAAATATAATTCAATCTCAAAGCCTGCTTTTTTAGTACTTATTTTATTAACTTCTGCTTGCAAAAAGGAAATAAAAACTGAGTATATTCTAAAAATAAACTTATATCCATTTGATTCTACAAAGATTTTTGATGCTGATTATATTTCTGATTATAATTTCGACTTGAATGAAGCCAACATTGATTCAATACAAAAAATCAGTAAAAAACATTTTCTTACCGCTATAGATTTATTTAAAAACAAGAAAAATCCAAAAGCTTCAATTCCCTATTTTAGAAAATCAATCTATTTATTTCCTGAACCCAAAACCTATTTTGAATTAGCAAATGCCATGCTAGAAACCAAAGAACCCTTACAAATAGATTTGGCGTCAAGAATATATTATGTTCTTGAAAGATTGAATTTTAAGCCCAAATCAAACCTTGAATATTTACATTTGGTTGTAAACTATTATGACAATATTTATGATGACTCACGTGAAGAGAAAATCAAAATTCAAAGAAATGAAGATGTAATTAATTTAATGATTAGAGGGCTTCGAAATGGAGATTACGACCTTGCCAAAGTTCAAGCTGATGAGCGAATTAATTTTATACTTAAAAATCCATACTTTACTTTAAAATACAATGAATTTTTAGCTTCTAATTTAAACGATGAAAAAAAAGGGAGTTATGACCCATTTAATGAATTTGTAAGTTTATTTCCTAAAATACAAGGTACTTTTATAACCACCACGGCTAATCCTAATTTATCGAATTACACCAATTCTATCCCATACTCATTTTCAAAATATATTCCGGAAATGGAAAATACAAGTTTTGGTCGTGAAGTTTCAAATGACTTTTTTTATGTTGTAAATCTCAAAAATACAGATACTTACACTGCTTTGCTTTACAAATCAGTTAGCTTTTGGGGTTCTTATGGAGCTCCTGTTTATATTATGCTAGCAACCTATAATATAAAAGGCGAACAGCTATCAAAAGTAATGTTTAGCTGCGATTGTTCATATACTAAATTCAAAACAGCTACATTTCAAAACGATGTCATTTCAATTTCTGATTATGAACGTATTTGGCAAAAACCTTTAAAAGAGTATTCTGTTGAAGAAAATTCGGTAAAAGAAATAAAATTAACATCAAACTATGCTTTAGAAATTAATTCAGAAGGAATAATTGTTGAACAAAACACCAACAAAACGTATGCGGATTCTACTATCATTACAAAATTGTAAAATGCTTAAAATCAAACCAATTGCTCTTTACTTTTCCATTCTTCTTCTTTTTTGTTTTTGCACCAAAACAGAGGTAAAATATGTTGTTAACAGTACCGATGCATTAAATTTATCAAAATTATTTAACCCAAAGGAAGTATATTTCTTTGGTATTGATTTAGAAATTTCTGGTCCTAAAGGCATTACAAACAACAAATTGTCAGAAAGATTTGAAAAAAAAGGAGACAGCTTAGCAAGTTTTGATATACAAAAGGCGGTATATTTTTATAAAAGGGCTTTATCTTTAAATCCAGAAGAAAAACTATATATCAAACTTGGAGAATATTGCAAAAATAATCAGTTGTATAAAGAAGCCTATAATTGCTTTTTTCTTTTGACAGAAAAATATTGTTTTTATGAGCCCGGACAACCTGGAGATTGCAAATATGTATTTTCTTCTCCAACGCCTGAATTATTATTTCAACGTTTTTTAACCTATTATCTTTCTGTTAAATCACATTACAGACAATATGACGCTTTAGAATATTTAGAAAATGATTCGACTGGGGCGTTAAAAAAATTATTGGCAGATTCCCAAATTAAAAATTTACCTGAAGTTTACAATGAACTCAAAAACTTTGAAACTTATTTAACTTTAAATAGAGATACGATTCAAAGATTCAATATTTTATGTTCTATCCTAAAAGACAGTTCTTCTACTATTAAAGTTACTGAAAAAGAAGTCATTGATTTTAGATATAAAAATGACTTTAATGAAGGACCAGATTATGATATTGAAAGAGCTTATTTATATAGAAACTTTTTTTCAGATTATAATGAGATGGAACGCCATCCTAAAATTAGTTTTAAAAGTAAGTTAAATATTAATGATTCTGTAATAGCCATTGTATATAAAGTTGATACTTCTGAAGTGGCTTGTCCTAGCTCTTTTAGGCATATTTATCATCGCATTGCTACTTTTACAAAAAATGGTATAAAAATAGATAATAAAATATTGGGCTTACATTCTGGCGATTCTTTGGTTACATACTCCATAGAAAATAGAGTTATAAATCTTACAAGTTTCAAAAGATTTTGGAAAAAACCATACGTAAAAAAAGATTTTGATAATCTGTTTTTGAAAAATGAAATGAAGGGTCAGAAGATATATATAATTGGAGAGGATGGAAAAATTGTTGAAAAAACAAAAGATGAAATCTAGCTTTTCTGCCATTTTATAATAATCTCAGCTATTGCTAAATTTAATCCCCAGCTCAACCAAGAAATAAGTGCATACATATCTGTAGAATTTAAAATAAAAAAATTTGGCAAAATCATTACCAATAACCGCAATGAAATGGCAGACAAAGTAAGTGCGTAACTTCTAACAGCAAATTCATAGTGCTTATTATAGTTTTGATTTTTTGCTAAAACCAATGATTTAAAAGTAAAGTACCACCACAAAAAACTTAGTATTACAAAAGAAAGTTTAGCCCAAAAACCACCATTGGCATAAAATCCCATTACAATTCCTGATGGAGAAGCAAAAAATAAAATCAAAATCACATATAGATAACCTATTTTTTTGTGTAAAGTTCTACATGTTTTTTTAACGTAACTAGAAAACTGAAATATGCCAACAAACAAAACGAAAATGCTGGTTGAAATGTGAATATAAAAAGCAATATTCCAAATTTTAATGTGTTGAATAGCTTGTTTTGTTACCAAAAAACCATTTTGATAATC
>JAAFJZ010000348.1 GCA_013298205.1 Cytophagales bacterium | reverse complement strand
TTCAAATGTATACTTTTCACAACTTTAGAAGCAAAAGAGGCTTTAAAACCACTTTAAAGGTACAAATAAAATTATTTGGTTCTTAAAATAATTGTTGAAATTTTAACAAAAAAATTATTCAAAATATTCTTTTACCTCTAATGTATCTATACATTGCAAAAGCAAGTCTGTTTGATTACATAAATATACAGGGTGAATGAAATCGGGAGCAATAGCTACCATAGGATAAAGAGCAAACTTTCTATCCGAAATATATTTGTGAGGTATTTCTAAGCTCTCACTTTTAAAAACCAAACTTCCATAATATAAAATGTCTATATCTATTTCTCTAGCGCCCCATTTCTCATTTTTAGTTCTCCCTATTTTATTTTCTATATCTTTAATTGTCTTTAATATAATATGTGGCTCAAGGTTCACATTATTAACTTCAAGTGCTAGGTTAATAAAAGTGTCTTGATTCTCATTTCCCCAAGCTTGGGTATAATATATAGGTGATGAAACTACTATTTCTCCCAAATATTCATTTATAAACTCTTTGGCTAAATTTAAATAGCGTAATTTATCCCCTAAATTACTTCCTAAAAGTAAATATAAGGGTGCGGTTTTCAAAGATTTAATTTTAATTGGATTTGTGTGATTAGATAAAAAACACACAAAAGTAAGTTATGTCATGCTTTAATAGGCCATTTCAAAGATTTATTTCACTCCAGTTAAAAGAAAATGCAAACAAATTTTAAATTGCTAAATATTCGCCATAATTTTGGCATAAACTTATCTGATTATCTTTTACTTACACAATGATTCATAAAGAAGGTTACCCTACATTAATTTTAGTTGCTGTACTTGGAATAGGCATCAACCTCGCAATCTACTTTCTTTCTGGCTCTGTAAGCGGAATAGGCATAGGTATATCTCAGGTTGTGTTTATCTTTTTTATTCAATTCTTCAGAAATCCTCAACCTAATATATATATAGATGAGCGTGGCATTATAGCACCCGCAGATGGAAAAGTTGTGGTTGTAGAAGATACTACTGAACCCGAAGTACTTGAAGGAAAAAAAGTAAAACAAATTTCAATCTTCATGTCTCCATTTAATGTACACGTAAATCGTATGCCTGTAAGTGGAAAAACCTTTTATGACAAATACCATAAGGGTAAATTTCTTGTGGCTTGGCATCCTAAATCAAGTACTGAAAACGAAAGGAGCACTCTAGGGTTTGAAACCAAGCATTTTGGAAAAATTGTAGTGAGGCAAATCGCTGGATTTTTAGCTAGAAGAATAGTTTATTATTCCAAAACAGGAGATTCTTTGCCTCAAGGCAAAGAATTTGGTTTTATTAAGTTTGGCTCTAGAGTCGATATTTTTATTCCAATTGAAGCTAAAGTTTTAGTGAAAATTGGTGATAAAACAAAAGGTGGAGAAACATTGTTAGCAACGATATAATTAAAAAACACATGATTGCAAAAACTAGGAAATACGGAAAGCTTTTTTTTTCTTCATTATTAAGGCAAATTAAATACCTTACTTTTGTTGCAGTTGCTGTTTCTCTATTTATTTATTTTACTATTGAACATGATTATATTATTTTCAAGATTACTTTAGCTTTACCTGGTTTGCTTTCTGTTTCACTTGGTTTACTACTTGTTTTTAGAAATAATACTGCGTATGACAAATGGTGGGAAGGTAGAAAAGAAGTTGGAAGTTTGGTAAATAATATTAGGAATTTATCTCTTGAAATTGCCACATTTTTATCCAAAGAAGATAAAGATGAAAAAGTTAAGTTTACTAATGGGTTAATAAGTTATGCTTATCAACTTAAAAAACACCTCAGGAGCGAACAAGATTTGCACTTAAATAGCTTTTATGAAATTCCTGAATCTGAAAATATCGTCAAAAACTCAGGTCACAAACCACTTGCTATTATGTATTTTTTGCAAAGTCAAGTGCAAAATCTTTTTAAAATTAAAAAGATTTCTGAAATTCAAATGCAACAACTTACAGTAGGACTTACGAATTTAATTGATATAATAGGTCGTTGTGAAAGAATTAAAAACACACCTATTCCAATTGCATATGCCTTTTTATTAAAGATGTTTATTTTTATTTACGTATTGATTTTGCCTTTGGCCTTGGTGCACGATATAGGCTGGGTTACTTTGCCTATCGTTTTAATGATTCAATATGTATTAATGAGTATAATCACAACTGCTGAAGAAATAGAAGATCCTTTTGGTTATGATCTCAATGATTTGCCTATGGACGATATAACAAAAGGAATAGAAAAAACTACTAAACAAATTGCTGACCAATTTTAATTTCATAAACATGTACACTGGCTTTCTTCACACGCACAAACTTGTAGTCATACTTTTTTTACTCATCTATGTTATCAAAACAGCTCTTTTACTTTTTGATAAAACGGAGCTTCTTGAAAAATTTACGAAAAAAATAAAAGTGCCAGAAATTGTAATTAGCACCTTATTTCTGCTTACAGGCGTGTATATGCTTTTCAATACTGCCAATATTACAATTTTTATGTATGTGAAAATATTCTTGGTTTTTGCTTCAATCCCGTTAGCTGTTGTGGGCTTTAAGAAAAAAAATAAGCTGCTCGCTGCTTTGTCATTAACCTTAATTGTTCTTTCTTATGGACTTGCGGAAATCAATAAAAAACAAGCTTTAAAGCAAATGACTCCATCTGCACCTAGTGCAACTAAAACAGAGGCTGCACAAACAGCAATATCAGGCAAAACCATTTATACCCAATATTGCATTTCATGCCATGGCGAAGCGGGAGATTTAGGGCTTTCAGGAGCGAAGAACTTAAAAATTTCTACACTGAGCTTAAACGAAAAAATAGATTTAATCACAAATGGCAAAAATGCAATGGCAGCTTATAGCTCAATATTAGACAGCACTCAAATCAAAGCCGTAGCCGAATATACTGAAACACTACAGCGTAAATAATTTTTTTCTACCCGTATGAACTCCACACAGGTAGAAAAAAATACACTTTTCATCAAAAACACGGCTAAAACCTTGGGATTTGATTATTGCGGAATATCTAAAGTGGAATTTTTAGAGAAGGAAGCGCCTCTTTTAGAAAAATGGTTATCCCAAAATATGCACGGCAAAATGTCATATATGGAAAACCATTTTGATATGCGCCTCAACCCTGCTCAAATCGTGCCTGGTGCCAAATCGATTATCTCGCTATTGATTAATTATGCGCCTAGTCAAACGCTATTCACTAAATCAAAATTTAAAATTTCCTCCTATGCTTATGGTGAAGACTATCATCATGTAGCTAAAAAAATGTTGAAATCATTTTTACAAGAACTAAAAACAGAAATTGGAGAAATAGATGGGCGTGCTTTTATAGATTCTGCTCCTATTATGGATAAAGTTTGGGCACAAAAATCTGGCTTAGGCTGGATGGGAAAACACACCAATTTGATTAACAAACAGTCAGGAAGTTATTTTTTTATAGCCGAATTAATT
>JAAFJZ010000346.1 GCA_013298205.1 Cytophagales bacterium | reverse complement strand
AAAAACCTACTCTTCCTGGTGTGCCTATTTCACCAGTTCATACCATGGTTTACTCAATAGCTTTTTTGGTAGGCTTTTTTTTAGCTCTGTTACTCATTATTTTTAAGTACTTTATTCACAATACGATAAACAACCTAGGTGAATTGCAGAAGCTCGTTAGAGCACCAATCTTAGGATCTATTCCTCTTTATGAATTAGAGAAAATGAATTTTTCTAGACTCGTGATTGACAAAAATCCGAAATCTACGCTAAGTGAATCTTTTAGGTCTATCAGAACAAACCTTGAGTTTATGATTGGCTATACAGTTAAAAACAAAAAATTTATATCCGTTACATCTACAGTGAGTGGGGAAGGGAAAACATTTATAGCTTTAAACCTAGCTGGAATTATTGCATATTCAGGTCAAAAAGTTGTAGTCATAGATTTAGATATGAGAAAGCCCAAAATTCATTTATCTTTTGACACACCCAATGATAAGGGAATGAGTACCATTTTGATTAACAAAAATACGATTGAAGAATGTGTATTTAAAACCCAAATTCCTACGCTCGATTTTATTCCTTCAGGACCTATTCCTCCAAATCCTTCTGAATTAATTCTAAGTAGCGAACTAGATGTTGTATTGAAAAAATTAGGTAAACTATATGATTTTGTAGTTATAGATACTCCGCCAGTTGGCTTAGTTACTGATGGGATTATGGTACTACGAAAAGTAGATTTACCAATCTATGTGGTAAGAGCTGAATATTCAAAAATAGGTTATGAAAGGAATATATATGATTTGGTAAATAAATTCGGTTGCAGAAATTTATCTGTAATCCTAAATGGATTTAGGAATCTTTCTGGCTACGGCTACGGTTACAAATATGGCTATTATGGAAAAAGCTATGGCTACTATAGCGATGACAAAAAAACTTCAATTAAATCCCTTTGGGAACGTTTGAACAAAAAGAAAAAATAATTATATGCTTCTCATCACAGGTGCCACAGGGCTTGTGGGTGGATATATTGCAAAGTTTTTTTTAGATAACGGATTTCAAATTAGAAGTATAAGAAGAAATCGATCTTCAAATATTTTTTTAGAAGAGATTGAGCCAAAAATCGAATGGATTGTTGGAGATATAAACGATTATTTTTTACTTGAAAGTGCGTTAGAAAATATTGAAGGCGTAATCCATTGCGCTGCTATTGTCTCTTTTTCGGGGAAAGACAAAAAGCAAATTTTTAAAACTAATGTTGAGGCGACTGCTGACTTAGTCAATTTAGCTATTAAAAAAAACATCAAAAGATTTTGTTTTGTTAGTTCTGTTGCCGCTTTAGGAAGAAATGAAAATGAGCTTAATACTGAAATAAATGAAGAAGCGATTTGGAAAGATTCCCCTCTCAATACTTTTTATGCCCAAACAAAATATTTAGCAGAACTAGAAATTTGGCGAGGAAAAGAAGAAGGACTAAATGCTTTTGCGGTAAATCCTAGTATAGTTTTTGGTAAAGGCAGCTCTACACAAAGCAGTATGCAAATTTTTGATTATGTAGAACAAAAAAACAAGTACTATCCTATAGGAAGCATCAATTTTGTAGATGCTAGAGATGTAGCAGAAATTGTGTTTAAACTCTATTTTTCAAACACAAATGAAAAGTTCATTTTGTCTGCTCAAAGCTTGAAGTATAAACTTTTTTTTGAAAAAATAGCTTACCAATACAATATAAAACCACCTCAAGTAAAAATCAGTAAGCTATTAGCTGAAATTTATTGGCGTTTTGAAGCGGTAAAAAGAATTTTGGGATTCAAAAGCTCGGGTATTACCAAAGAAACAGCTAGACTTACTGCTTTAAATGACAATTACTGCACAAAAAAAATTCTGCATTTCTTAAATGATTTTACATTTAGAAATGCAGATGAGACGATTAATTGGTGTACCTCAGATTAAGTTTATCTTAGATTTTTGATAAAACAGCTTCTCCCATCTCTGAGGTAGTTAAAATTTTATTGATTAATGTTGCCTCAGAAGCAATGTCTCTTGTTCTATAACCTTCTTTTAATACTTTATCTACTGCGTTAATTACAACCGCAGCTTCATTTTTTAAATTAAATGAAATATCCAACATTAAAGCTACTGACAAAATAGAAGCTAGGGGATTTGCAATTCCTTTTCCTGCAATATCATGTGCAGAACCGTGAATAGGTTCATAAAAGCCAACTTTATCACCTATTGATGCCGATGCCAACATTCCCATAGATCCTGCAATTTGAGAAGCTTCATCAGTCAAAATATCTCCAAATAGATTTCCCGTTACGATTACATCAAACTTCTTGGGGTCTTTTATCAGTTGCATGGCCGCATTATCTACAAACATATGCTCAACTTCGATATCAGGAAATTTTTTAGCCATTTCTTGCACCGTTTCTCTCCACAAACGAGAAGATTCCAATACATTGGCTTTATCAACAGAGCAAAGTTTTTTTCTTCTATTTCTTGCTGCTAAAAAAGCTTTTTCAGCTATTCTTTCTACTTCGTATTTAGAATAAACCATTAAATCGGAAGCGGTATTGCCACCATCAGTTCTTTCTTTTTTCCCAAAATAAACATCTCCAGTAAGTTCTCTGAAAAACAAAATGTCAGCTCCTCTCAAAACTTCTGGTTTTATACTAGAAGCCTCTAAAAGCTCATCAAACAACTTAATAGGGCGTAGATTTGCATATAGCCCCAATTCTTTTCTGATTTTTAATAAGCCTTGTTCTGGCCTTACTTTGGCAGATGGGTCATTATCATATTTCGCATGACCGATTGCGCCAAAAAGAATTGCGTCTGATTTTTTTGCTTTTTCTAAAGTTTCGTCTGGCAAAGGATTTCCAGTGGCTTCTATTGCTACGTGCCCCATAATCCCTTCTTCAAAAGAAATAGGATGTCCAAACTTTTGTGCTATTTTGGATAAAACTTTTTTACCATAAATTGTTACTTCTTGCCCAATTCCATCTCCAGGAATAACTAATATCTTCATTTTTTGTAGTAATTTTTGAATTTTAAAACCCAAAAATAGTGCGCTTTTCTTCTAACTCAATAAGAGATGTCTAATAATTTTGCTTTTTGCAAACATTACAATTCAATGACTATCCAAATGTCTTTAATTTTGTATAGATTTGAACATTTTTACAAAAGATTAATAAATTTCAAAATCAAAATATTTGGACAAAATTCTCCAAATTAGATTAAAATATAATATGAATATCCAAGAGCGAATTAATGCCTTTAACAAATTGAGCCAAAACCTTCAAAACCTAGATGCAGAGGTGCTATACTACCGCTCTATGCAAGCAGGTTCTGAAAACAGTTGGTTTACGCCAGAAAGTGTTCAACAAGCAATCAAGGGAATTATTAAAATGCTTGAGCCTGAGCATCTGCATTTATGGGCGTTAAAATATCCTAATTTAGAGCCTATAAAAGAATCAAAAATAGGTGTAATCATGGCTGGAAACATTCCCATGGTAGGTTTTCATGATTTTCTTTGTG
>JAAFJZ010000345.1:1320-3522 GCA_013298205.1 Cytophagales bacterium | reverse complement strand
GAGCAAAAAGGCTGTCAAAAATTGTGGCATCAAATATAAACCATTCGTTGATATTGGTGGCAATCAAATATTTTACCTCCAAATTTTTGTGCGTGATTCTTTCACGCAAATAGTAAAGCACTAGTTCCTGAAACGCTTTTTTATTGATATAATCTTTAGAAAGCATTTCCGTTTTGTTGGTAGGCTTTTTGGCTTCAATGATTACACCTACCGAGCTACTGGCGTTATTCCCGTTATGGATCACAAGGTCGTTGCGACCTTTGGTGTTGATAAAATGGTTTTGTTTGTAATAAGTATCTTTTAGAAAGTCGGAAACTAAGTTTTTGTGAAACTCTTCCGATTCGGTGTCGTTTGTGCGGTCGAGTAACCTAATAAGATTGGTCTTGAAACCCTCAATTTCAGTCCTGTTTGGTTTTACTTTCAAAAACGCTTTGTTCAATGCCTTTCTTGGTTTCAGTTCTATTATTTCCATCTGATTTTTTGAGTATATGTTTCAGGCTGCTAAGAAAAGTTTACGGTTTACGAATTTTGAGACTGCATGGCTACAAAATTACCACCCGGTATTAAACTTGCCTAACGATTTAAACTTCAATTTTGTATGACTTCGAGTTGTGGGTAGTGCATTTATTTATTCTTAATTCTCTTTATCATTTCGTTAAAGTTGATTCCTAAACCGCAAAAATTCGGTTTAAGTTCTAAAAGGTCAATGTGTAATAGCCTTTTAAATTTAGATCTATTTTTTATTTCATAATTATTCTCTCGTTCATCTCTAATACTAGCTTTCAAAGAATCTAGTTTTGCTTTGTATTCCGGAGTATAAGTTAGTTTTTTCATGAAATTATTCTCGAAATCTTCCATCTGTTCAACAAAAGTCTGAAAATTTCTTTCCTTCATTTCGATAACAACCTGTTGCTGCAACCAATTCATTAAGTCATGAAGTCTGGTCTGATATCCAATTAATTTTAAATCACCTTGCTCAAAAACGAAATCACCATCTTTAATCATTAAGTCATTATCTCCAGGCTTATCAATCCCGTCAAGTAAGTAGTAAATATCCTTATATAAAGTTTTTATAAATGCCATATTTTCCTTTTGAATTGGAATCAATCGTTTGTCAATATATGTATCAATCGAGACTTTCTCTGTGTTACGTATTTCTTGAATAATCTCGATATATGTGTCTCTATTTAAAATATCCACTGTAAAAACGTTTTATTTGAATTAATATACGAATTTTTCATTTGGAACGAGTTATTTTTGCATTGGGGTACAAAATCTATATAAAAGAAACCAAAAATACAAATTCCTACCCATAAAACTATGTTTTTTTGGGTATTTTCTTACTTTCTTCCAATTCTAAAATAAGTATTTCGCTTGATTTAATAGGAATTAAATTGTAGACGTTTTCTTTGGTATTTACCGCCTCTTGTTAAAATTTAAGCGTTAGCGTCAATTCGACCTATCATGACTCAAGTTTTCAGCTTGAATACCTCAAACATCTTTATATTAACAAAATTTAATTTTAAAAATTAAAAGGGTCCTATCTTATGTTTTACTGGCGAAAAAGGTATTACTCCTATTAGGTTCGCTACTTGAGGATGGGTTAAGGAATCGGAAGTTGAAAAACTTCCCTCATTATGGTTCTAAGTTACGCCTACGGCTAACATTAAAACAGATTTTTGTAGTTTAAATTGCTACTTGGTAAAAATACTTACTGGAGCAAAAAAAATCAAATATTATAAGGGGCGATTACTTGTAATGCTTCAATGTTTTTAAAATCTTATATATTTCGGGTAACAATTGTGAGTTTATGCACCAATGCAGTGGCTGCAATTATGGCATCAGGTAATTTAGTTTTATGTTGTAACCTTATTAAAATCGTTTTGGCTACAATTTCTTCATTGATATGACTATAAATTGTAGCCATTTCTATAAATGCTTCTAAATTTATTTTTTCAATTGGATTAATTTTAGAACTTGCAAGCAGCTCTATTTGCGATATAACAGAAATACAAGGTTCTATGCTAGTCAAAAAGTTTTTACCTGCAATAGGCAACTTAGCGTTCAAAAAATCTATAACAGTATTTGTATCTAATAAATACATTTTAAGAAAAACATTATAAATGGTTTTCCCAATCTGACCGATTTTCGGTTGTTATTTTTTGTAAATTTAAGGCAGATTCATTGCTTAAAACTCCCCAA
>JAAFJZ010000345.1:0-1310 GCA_013298205.1 Cytophagales bacterium | reverse complement strand
TCAGCCATTGATTTTTGGGGAGTTTTATTTTCTTTAACTTCATCAAGTGCATAAACAATAATTTCAATCTTTTTCCAATATATTGGTTAGGAATTAAAAGATTATAGCTATTATTCAATGGAGTTGCAACTGTTTTAATCATTATTTTTTAAAGATATTTTTGTATGCTAATATTAAAAGTTTAATCAAAATAATCTATTTGTACGCAATTTACAATAATTAGGCAAATTAAATTATTTTTTTTCATTGACACTTCACCTACTCCGTTTCAGGTGTCCTCACCTGAAACTTTTTCCTGAAAGAAGTGCAAGATAGTAGTTTTACTAAATTTACGGCACACTCTTTTAAAAAAGATTTAAAGCAATTCCATCCTCAAGTGTTATAAGTTTTTAAATCGGTAAAATATGATAGACAGTTCAACGGTGTCAGTTGAGGACACCTGACACGAGGGGTGGAGGGGAATTGGTAGTACAATAACCTAACATTTTGATTGGTAAATTTATTGTTTTTTTATAGCCCAGGGTTTAAACCGTGGGTTATAAATAGCATATATAAAAGCTAAGTTAGGGTCTGCTGAAAAACTCATCTGCCTACGGATTTCCTCGCTTTGAGCGATGAAATCCGTAAAGCGATGGGTATTTAGAAATTAAGCAAGTCTCTTGCCATGAATTATTCTTTTTCGCCTTTGTAGGTTTTCTTGACCAGCAAAACATTGGGTAGTTTAGATTAATTGCTGGTAAAAAAAATCAATGAACATGTTTTTTTGAGAATTTCTATTCTAGTCTCAAAAATATCTTTTATATTTGCAAGTAATAATACCAGCCACGCTTCTCATTTGAACAGCGCACCCGGGCTGGTTTTCGATTTTTATAGGGTTAATAAAATTCATCCAATCAATGAAGTACGTCAAATTGCCCATAACTTTTGCAGAACAAACGAAAAAACTAAAAGAAAGAGGGTTAAAGTTTGAAAGTGAAGTCAGAGCAATTCATTATCTTTCTAATATCAGTTACTACAGATTAAGAGCATATACGTATCCTTATCAAGATAATTTAGATATTGAACAACCGTTTATTAAAAATATAACATTTGAACAGATAATAGAACTGTATGTTTTTGATAGTAAATTACGACTTTTAATCTTTGATGCTATTGAAAAAATTGAAATATCCCTCAGAACTCAAATTATTTATCATTTCGCACTCAAACATGGTAGTCATTAGCAGCTAAAACCTGAACTATTTAGAGACCACACTAGATTTGCTAACCACTTAGAGAGTTTACAAAAAGAAATAGACAGGAGTAACGAA
>JAAFJZ010000343.1 GCA_013298205.1 Cytophagales bacterium | reverse complement strand
TAATATTCATTTTTTAATCAAATATTCTGCCGCTGCAATAGCCTGAATGGTTTTGCCTAATCCCATTTCGTCAGCTAAAAGTGCCTTACCTGCATGCAAAATCTTTTGAACACCTTCTGCTTGATAGGTAAGTAATTTTACTTTGAGTAAAGAATCGAATGCTATTAGTCCTTTTTCTTCTTCAATAAATTTATTAACTCTCTCCTTTCTTTTGATTTGGTCTCGATAAGTAGCAATTAGGCTTGACGAATCTTCCATACAAATAAAATTTGAATCTAATGAATTGGCTTCATGCAAAAGCAAATCTATTTTATCTATTGATTCAATTTTTAATGTGAAGTTGTCATCAAAGTATTTTTTTAACCAATTATGATACAATGCCATTTTTTCATTGCTAATTTTGGCTTTTATTTCTCTTTTTTCACCGTAATAAACATATAAATAGCTGAAATGAGTTTGAGCACCGTTTTTAAAAATCTCATTATAGGGCTTGTATTTTTTTATTTTATAAATCACATATTCTATGTGCTTACAAGTTCCTAAAAGATTAGTTTTAAAATCTTGACATGTACAAAAATTAAAAGTCCTATCTGAGCTGCCAATTACAACCTTATAACGATTTTTGGTTTTGGGATTAAAAACATCATAATCTGAAAAAACTGCTTCTTGACTTAAATTTGTAACTTGAAAAATATTCTCACTACCAAACTGCTTTCGCAACTCTAATTGCCATTCATGCATGTTAAGCTTATCTGGCTTTTTTGTATGCGAAATTCTATTATCAGATTTTTTTTTGACTTTGGATTTTGTAGGCATAAAATTTCATTAGGCTTAAAAAAACTATTTTAAGGCGTTTATTTTTTCAAAAATATATGTTTTAAAAGTAACAAACAAAAATGATTTGGATGGAAAATAGCAAAAAAAAGTTTTTCAAAAATTGTAGTCTTTTTCGAATTAAAAAAGCGTGAAATTTGCTGAGCTTACTAGACTTAAATTTACTTTTTAAAATCTTAAAATAGACTTAACTTGCTAATGAAACAAAATATTTCAAATCAAACTCCCATATTGGTAATTACCGATTCTATTTTTGATTTTTTTATCGCATTTCGGATATAAAATACCATTCCTGTAATGGCAAGCAAGGTGAGTACCATGAGCAAAATGCTGATAAGTGGGTCATTGCCTTTATTAAAAAGATCTATGATTTTCGACATTTGTGTGCCTACAAAAATAGCCAAAAGCGTGCGAGGAAGCATGCCTATCAAGCTTGAAAATAGGTAAACAAAAATATTGTATTTCAAAACAGACAAAACGACATTCATCAAAGCAAAAGGAAGAATAGGCGAAAGTCGAGCTAAAACGACCAAGCCCATTTGTCTTTTGCGCAACTGTAAAAGCACAGAATGGATTTTTTCGTATTTATTGAGGGTATTCATCAAGCTGCCTCTATCTATTAGTTTGGCTGCAATAAAACCTATGAGCGAAGCTACAAGATACGAGATTACTACAAAAGGCACACTTCCCCAGCCCCAAAAAAAACCACTTATCAAAGAAATAAAAGTAGATGGCGTAAGCGCAAATGCCATGGCTTGGGTGGCAATCACGAAAAACATGATTTTGGTGAATAAATTAAACTCTCGTATGGTTGATTCATATTTCACAAAATAATAAATAATAAAAGAACTGCAAAAAGTAGGCAATACTGATAAAACCACAAAATAGGCTATGGTAAGCTTATTTTCGAGCAAAAAACTTTTAATTTGCATTAGAATAAGTTTTGAATCGGTTTTTCTTTTTCTTTCTCAAAATCTTTTGGCAAAGCAAAAAGCCATTTCATGCTTGACCATTTTACTTTAAAATAATAATCTTTGTTTTTTATGTAGCCTATCATCATGTTTTGATTGGGTTCGTAAAATACGATTTCCGTGTTTTTGCTTGCATCGGCATCTTCAAAGATAAGATTAGAAAACACTTTTTTTCCTTTCAAGCTATCTTCACTGGGTTCAAAAATAAAGGAACATTTGATACGATTATACATTTTCAAATAGCCATAAAGTTTGGCACTATCGAGTTTACTAATGCCATTTACGGAATAAAAATTATCATTAGCCAAAATAGTTAGCTTGGTTTTCCCATTTATGCTTAGGGCTATTTTCTGAATTGTTTTGGGCGAAGAAGCAATTAAATACCTGTCTTTTAAGTCTTTAGGATTTACACTAAAAAAACGATTCATGTCTAAACCTAACCCTGAAAGTCCGGCTACATAGAGTTTGTCTTCACCTTTTTTCATTACATAGTTTCCAAAGTCATCGGTAGAAGGAGAGCCTATGATATAGCCTTTGATAAATTTGCGGTTGCCAAAAACATCTACTTTGATTCCATTTTCTAAAACCGCATTTTTCAAGCTATCATTTCCTGTTATTTCTCTTGAGGGCGTAACTTGGCTCAAAAGTGTCATCATTTTAGAAATGTCATCTTTATCTACACATATACTATCATTTACATACCAAGCTCTTTTGTCAGTTTTGTAAGTAAAATCTAAGTTTTGCTTACCCATTACTTTTACTTTATCTACTGTTTCGATATTGGTAACTGGAAATGCTGTTTTTACTTCTTTTAAATCTGAAATTCTGTCTTTTTTGCGTAGCAGAAGCTGTAAAGACAAACCCACCATAGCCAATACAAACAAAATGACTATCAATTTGAAGTTATTCATTTTTTGCATACCCTATTTATTTTTTTCGTAATAATTTTTTCGTCTATTCAAACCCCAATATCCCAATACCACAATCAACAAACAAGGCAAACCTACATTGATAATTTGCCATTTTTTGCGGTGCAGTTTGATTTCAGATTGGTCGAGTGGGCGAATTTTGAGGTCTTTTTTCTTGGCTTCAAAAAGTTGATTTTCATCCAACATATAATCTACAATATGAAGGGCAAAGTCCTTATTGGCGTAGGTGCGTTGGGAAAATTTATCATACCCCAAGGGCAACATCTGCAAACCATCTCGGCTGTATTCGTTTATAAGCAAATCGCCATCTCCACAAACTAAAATTTGGGTAGGCTTGCTTTTTTCTATAAAATTGGGTGTTTGCGAAGCTATGCTTCTATTTTTGAATGGGGAAATAAAGCTTCCTTCCAATAAATAAATCAAGGGTAAGGGCTGATTTTTGTAGGTTTTTACTTCCTCCAAATTAGGGTCGGCAACCGAAATCAAATTGGGTACTGAAATCGTTTTGGTATAGGGAGAAGAGTAAAGTAAGGGTGTTTTTTTAATTCCATTGGCTTTTACTGTATCGATTGGAGCAATAAATTTAGTAAGAATAGCATCCATATTTTTTACCATTTCTACTTTTTGCCAATTGTAGCACGCTGGGTAATAAGGCCAAGGTTTGAGCTTCATTTGAGGTTCACTGCCTTCGGCTGCTGTATTAAAAGCGATGGAAGCGCAATTCATATCCAAAACCAATTGATTGCTCAATCTAATTCCATATTTAAAAAGAATATCTTCTAAACCTGTTTTGAGGGG
>JAAFJZ010000344.1 GCA_013298205.1 Cytophagales bacterium | reverse complement strand
GAATGTGCTACGGCTGCATTGCCGCTTATTTTAGAACTAAGAAGCCATAATATTATTGCGCAATTGTATGCTGATCAGGTAAAAGTACAAAAACAGATGAGTTATGCGTCTGCATTAAAATCTGATTTTGTGGTATTATTAGGCCCGGACGAGTTGGCTCAAAACAAAATCGTACTCAAAAACATGCGTACCGGCAGCCAACAAACGATAGCCCAAAACCAGTTATCTGATGCAGTTTTGAACGGTTGATTGAGTGGAGTGAGGTCGTACTATAATCGGTGCAAGCGTCCGCTTGTACCGATTATGCTAGCATCCACTTGTACCAACCCATAATGCTGCAAAATTCCTTGATTGTCAAACTCTGCTAATCATTGTCTGTAATAGTATGGGCCGGTGTTGTTAGGTTTTCAAACATTTCAAACATTTGTTGGACTGTCTTGTAATAAATAATTTTACAGGCTTGAAATTGATGCAAGGTTTGGTTTTCTATTTTTTAGCATTCTATATAATTAAAAAAATATTGATAAAATGAACTTTACGCTCAACTTATAAGTGCAATGTTCACTTATGATAGTCATACCTAAGCGATTGTTACTATGGTGCTAATTTTGAAGATAGGAAAGTTTTGCACCAAATGTGCCCAATCCAATCTCAAGCATTTGTGTTTATTTATAATCAGTATATTCATTCCTTTTTGGTTGTGGATTTTTGTCTAAAAATTGTTTTTCAAATTCTTTCATCTTCTCTTTTCGGAACTTTTCAGGTATGAAATTATATTTAAAAGAAACACCAATTTTGTCCCTATTAAAAAATGATAATACAATCGTCCCAAGTAAAAACAAACTTATTGAAATAAGAATAGAAAAATAACTTTCCAAATGGAAAAAATGATACAAAGTAATTATAGTAATCAAAACTGATACTACTCCCAGTATGAAAAATGGTAAATACCATTTTCGTTTTGGTAATTCGTCCCAATTTTTTAAAAGCTGAAATTCTTTTTTAAATTGCCAACTTTCTTTGTCGAAGGAATATTTACTTTCTAATTTTTTTTCGTTTTCAAGTTTATCGAGCCTTTGAATAAGTTCGGTGTTTGTTTGTTCAGTTTGAGTTTTTTCACTTGTCAAATTTGAAACAATTTTGTCTTTTTCTTTAACTTTTTCGTCAAGTTTTACAAGTTGTTTGGTTTTGTCTTCTACTAAAATTTTATGAACTTTAACTTCATCAATAATTGCATCTTTAACTAAAATGTTATCTTTTAATTTATCATCATTAGTTTGTATTTTTTGTCTTAATGCCTGATTGAAAAGAATAGATGTTACAGTGTCTTCTTTTAAGTCATTGATATTTTCATAACGGGAAAGTTGCTCAATAATTCTTATAGTAGTTAGTTCAGTATCAGCATCAAATTCTGTAAATAAAAACGGAAAACGTAAATTACTCAATACTGCAATGTCAAATTTTTCATCTCTTGGTATCCAAAGCTGTAAAATTTGTATCAAGTTAGTAGGGTGAATACAAATTGGAATTTTTAACCTTTTCTTTTTTCTTTTTATATTGTCGAAATTAATAAATCTAAAATCAACTGTTGTAATAAATGCTCCCGCTTCATCTGCACTTTCGACATAGCTTGGTCTTAAATCATTGACAAAATGCCATAGTACGAAATCGTGTTCTAATTTTTCGTATGATTTTTGTAAATGAGGTTTATTTTTAAATTGCGTTTCTTCTAATTTCTGCTGGTCTATAATATCATCAATAACTCTTTGGTCCATTGTATATTTTTCAAATTTATTGTCATTGTAGATCTCTACTCCTTTTTCTCTTAATACTTTAATCAAGTTATTTAGATACGGTTCAAAATAATCTGATGCTTTTATTGACTGATTACTTTTAATACATTCTTCAAAGTATTTTTTAGCAAAACCATTTGAAATATGATTTACGGCAACATTTGATAAAATTTGAGTAGGTCGTAAATTTGTCAATTTTCGCTCCTCGTTTATTATAACTTTTTTTGTTTCATCAATTGTAAGTGGTGTTATATAAAGTTTGATTTTAACTTTATTCGCAATTCTTGCTATTGTATCAAGCAAAGTTTTGGCAGCTTCATTTGATGGGTTTTCGTGAAGACCTAAAAATGAAAATAAAAAATTAGTATCAACAAAAACTTTAAATGTTACTTGTTTTTTTGATGCTAAATTTATTTTATCTATTGCAGTTGTTGGTAATTTAATTGCTTCTAAAAAAAAGTATGCATTCAGTTTTCTTAAAATTAAACCGCGCACTAAAGGATTTTGAGGGTTCAAAAATTCAATAATCACATCCTTAATAATTACGTGTCTTTCAATTGGGAATTTTGATAAAAATTTTTTAAATCTATGATTACTTTCTAATTTAATTCCTTGTCCTGTAATTAATTCATAGGTTTTTGCACCAAATTCATATAGGATTGGAATAAGTAATTCGTTATTAAATAATTCCCTAATTCCCAAGTAATTATATTTTGTTCTTCTTGATTACAATCTTTTTTTATAATTTCAAGAAATTCAATTTGTACTTTTAATTCGGTTTCTTCATACTTAGATATATCACTATTAAAACTATTTAGTTCACTTTCAGAAAGCAAGAATGTATCTAAATCAACTTTTAAAATTGCTTTTGAGGAACAAAGTTTATCTATCTGTCTATTAATTTTATCATTGTCAATATGAGTATCGTAATTTTCCTTTACATACTTTGCGATTTTTTCAATTGTAAGTTTTTTGTTTTCAACAGAGCCAAGTGCAGAAATTATTAAACGTTGTATTGTCTTGTCCCACCAACCTTGTTCGTTGAGTGTAATATGATGTATTAAAGAAGCAATTTCTTTCGGTAGATTTTTTTTCATATATTATCATTTGTTTGCCTCAATGTTGTAGGGGGTATCTGGTATTATAGTACATATTGCTACAGGAGCTATAATACCTTTTTTCAGCGTCTGTGTATTTGTGTTTTTGGGTATAACTTTTTTTGCTGGTGTTTTTTGTTTTGCCATTGTTTTTTTCTAAATATTGCTTTTGAATTACTAGAATTTTCACTTGTCGAGATTAGTAGATTATATTTAGTACGGTATTAAATCAGGGTTTAAATCTAGTGTTTATTTTTAAATTTTAAGAATTAATTCTAAATAGTGTCTTAAAACCGTTACAAAACCCACGTAAACATGCTCTCTTTCCACTTATCACTTTAGCAATACTATCTGCTATATATCCTGCTTTAAATTACATCTGATTTTATGTATAAATTCTATCAATTTGATTATTATTATTTGGGCGGCAAGGTGCACTTGGGTACACATACTTTCGTAAAAAAAAATCTCTCTATTTATTCATCATAAACTACCCAATATCCTAAAAAATATGCTGTCCCCCATTCTCAGGACTAATATTAGCCTAAGTTAAGCTAGGCTTTTACACTTATTATTCATTTTATTCTTATTCTACACCAGTTTTTACGCTTATTATCAGCTTTCATATTTGACCCT
>JAAFJZ010000342.1 GCA_013298205.1 Cytophagales bacterium | reverse complement strand
TAGCGGATATTACCTATTAAGTATTGAAACTTTAGAAGGCATTGAGAGATTTAAGTTTTATGTAGAAGATTAGGGAAAATTCTCATTTTCAAAAAAAAGACCAAGTTATGAAACCCATAACTTGGTCTTTTTTTTGTGATTTTATGGGTCGAAAAGAAAAATATGAAGGTTTAGCTTTGTTATTTTGGCATTCTGATATACATCACATAACCTATGGCAGCGAAAACTAAATTGGGTGTCCAAGCGGCTAGCATAGGTGATATAGAACCTGCTTTGCCAATGCTACGGCTAAGAATAACTTGAATTTTAGGGCCATTTTCTAGCCCCTAGATAATTGGTATAAATGATACTTTACAAATAAATCTACTTGATGAAGTATAAGCCTTAATAAAATATCAAATAATTAAAAAGTAGAATATAAGTCTAGTTTACTAAGTAAAGACTCAATTTTGTATAAATTCAATATTAAGTATGAATATATTGTGTAAAACCAAGAAATAGTAAAAAATAAAGATTTTTTTATTATATGAAACTTTTTTAAAAAATATTACGCGGTAAAACAGAGTAATATTAAAGATATTTTATTAGCTACTTTTAATGTAAATTATTTATTTTCAATAAATTACAAAATACAATTCAAAATATATACCCAAACCATAAATAAAAATATGCAACCAAACCTTAATTTATTAAGTATAAATATTTCAATAAATAATTAATTAAAATACTTAACGATATGTACAATTATATTTGTTCAATATTTCAGTTGTAATAAATTATTGTAACATTTAATTTCTGCATGAAATCCACCTTTACAAACTCGATTCAAAATTTTAAATCATTTTCTTTTATTTTATTTTTAAGTTTAGCCATTTTATCTCAGTCGTTTTTCCAACAAAATGCAATAGCTCAAGGTTGTACTACATTTACAGGTGGATTAAATTCAGCAAATGATTATATAAGTAGAGTTGATTTTGGGAGATTCAAGAACATCACAGGATCCTCTACTAATAATCCCGTAACAGGAATTTCTGATTATTCAGCTACAACGATATCTGGTAGGCTGAAACAAGGTGCAAGTATTCCTATCCGTGTGTATGTAAATAATGGGCTTCCATATGCTATTACAACTTCTGGGTTCAAATATAAGGTTCGTGTGTATATTGACTGGGATGGAAATGGTGATTTTACAGGTACTTATGATGGTGGCAGTGTACCAGAACTTTTTGACCTGTTATGGTATAATAATCCTGGTATAAGTATATTTATTCAAACTAATGCAATTGCAGGATACAAATCAGAATGTCCTTTTTTAGGCTACAATTCTTGTATAATGGATATGGTAGGTATGATAAAGGTTCCTAGTAGAAATAATGCTCTATTTGCTACTATTACTGCTGCAAGTTTTGCCATTCAAAATCCTAAAATGTACGTTTCGTTGATTAGAGAAAATACGCTGGGTAATCCTACTACATTTCCTTGTGGAAATGCTACAGGGTTGGGTGAAGTAGAAGTTTACAGTTTAACCTATAATACAATTACATCCCAATTTTTAGCTCCTTTTTCTTCTGGTGATGATGTCAGTAATTCTAATCCTAATCTTTTAAGTACAAATCCTGTAGATGTTACAAAGACTCCTAGTTTGCGAATTACCTTTGTAGGCATAAATGATTTGAATGCAACTTATGATAATAATGTCTCTGAAGATATTAATAAATTTACTTTTTTTAATATGTTTAACTCCGATTCTACTTCTTTGGTAAGGGGACTAACTTATGATTTTACTATGGGTATCATTAACCCAGGCATTCCTATTAATTCTGGCTGTACGATTAAAGTATGGATGGATTTTGATGACAATGGGGTAATGGATGAGCCTACAGAATTGGTTGTGAATAGAACTGTAGGTGCAAACACTACATCAACATTTGGTAATGATGTTTTGGTTCGCATTGATAATACCATAACCATACCTGCTTTAGCTAAATTGGGGCCTAGAATCATGCGAGTTTCTCTATGCCCTAAAGATAGGAACAATCCACAATTATACAATATAACGAACGAGTATTGCCAATACATGGATTTTAGGGTTTATTTTAAAGATGGTTGTACCGGTTCTAATTTAGTAACCCAAGGCAATTTTAATTTTGCCTCTATGCTACCTGCTCCCCAATCATCTCCTCCATTAGGTACAGAATTTTCTTTTACGGGTTACAATTACCGGAGATTTAATGATGGTAGCACGCCTAAGTGGGATAGCTGGAATGGAGCTTCTTGGGTAGCAAATCAAAGTTGGGGCGGTCAAGGATTGTTGACAGTATTTCAAAAGTCAGATTATGCACAAAATTATTACCGTCTGCAAGCTAGCAATTCGGGTTTGGATTGGTGGGGTACAAATTATTACGGTGGGCATGGAGGAGGGCCCTATCTCTTGGTTAATGGAGATAATCTAACAAGTTCAAAACCTTGGTGTCAAGATATTAATTTCCCTAGCACAGGTTTTTATTCATTTTCTTACTATATGGCAAATTTGCAAAGTCCTTCTGAAAAATTTAATACTATAACCAATATACCCCCTAGAATATCAATCTCAGTAGATGGCGTGGGACAATGTATAGGGTCTTCTGATATTCCTATTGTAGAAAACATTAGTGCACAGAGTACAGGTAACGTTTGGACTAACATTCGATTTTCACAAAATATTAATACTACTGGTACTAGGCAAGTTTGTATAAATGCTTTAGTCACATCTATTTTTGGTAATGATTTTGCTTTGGACGACATATCAGTCAGGTTCTGCAATAATACTGCTGAAAAAAATGCTGAAACTACTTTAACCTGTGTTTTACATATTCATTTGTTAGATTTTGGTGGGGCTATGCTTAATCCAGATTTTATTCAAGTAAAATGGATAGCTACAGGTGAAGAAGATAGAACAAGTAAATATATGCTATACAAAAGTGCTGATAGCGAAAACTGGTCTCTTATTCAAACTACGCAAGCCAAAGGTTCTGGTATAGGCACATCTGAATACATTTATTTGGACAATACACCATTGGTAGGCGCAAACTACTACAAACTTACTTCTATAGATTCTTATGGAAAAGTAGAAGAGTTTAATTCTATTGTTGTGATGAATAAAAAAGATATGGAAGTTAAAAAAACAGAAGTGTATCCCACAATAATTAGCAAAAATAGTCCTTTTTTAAACCTAGATAATAAAAATGGAATGAATTCAAATGTGAATATTTCTATCAGCAACATGCAAGGCATTATGGTAATGAAACCAAATATTGAAATGAAATCAGGCGTTAATTCTGTCGATGTATCTAGCTTATTTAGAGGTTATTATATGCTAAGTATAGAAACCACTGAAGGTATAGATAGAGTTAAGTTTTATATAGAAGATTAAGTTTAATTTTAGTTTGATTAAGCCACTGCAAGTATTTGTTCATTTGCAGTGGCTTTTTTATCGTTTATAGAATATCTATCAAAGTTTTGTATGATTTTTTTTAGAATTTATTATATTCAAAAACCCAGAAT
>JAAFJZ010000341.1 GCA_013298205.1 Cytophagales bacterium | reverse complement strand
GGCTATTTTTTAAAGCAGAAGGACTCGGATTGAATTCTAAACCAGGGTTTCTTAAATGATGTGTATTGGGGTCTAATTCAAACGTATTGGTTTTAAATTCTGAAATGGTTTTTTCAGAAGCCAAATCAATCACTTTTGTTGTGGGTTTGGTAGGAGTTTGGTTAATAAATCCTGTAGCCATAACCGTTACCCTCATTTTATCTTCTAACGACTCATCAGTAAAAACTCCGCATTTTAAAAATGCGCCTGAAGAAGCCATTTCTTGTAAATAGTTATTGATGTCTTGTATTTCTTTTAATTCTAAATCGTTTTCGTCTTTAATAGATACTGAAACCAAGATATTTTTAGCACCTTTAATAGAAGTGTTGTTGAGCAAAGGAGAGTTTAATGCAAGTTCCACTGCTCTCAAAGCTCTTGATTCTCCTTGAGCAATTGCAGTACCCATTACAGCAGTTCCTGCGCCTTTCATAGCCGTTTCCACATCGGCAAAGTCAATGTTCATAATACCACTAACCGTAATTATTTCAGCTATTCCTTTTGCACTTGTGCTAAGTATCTCGTTGGCTTTATTATATGCATCTTTAAGCTTTAGGTTGCCATAGATTTCAAATATTTTTTCATTCAAAATAACCAAAACAGTATCACAGTTTTCTTTTAACTCAGCCAAACCTTTTTCGGCTAAAATCATTTTTGAATCTCCTTCGTGGTTAAAAGGCATAGTTACGATACCAACAGTTAAAATATCAAGGTCTTTAGCTATCTTGGCTAAAATAGGTGATGCCCCTGTACCTGTGCCCCCGCCCATTCCTGCTGTAATAAACAACATTTGGGTATCGGCTAATATTTCTCTTAAGTGCTCTTTGCTTTCAATTGCAGAACGCATCCCTACTTCAGGTTTGCTACCAGCTCCTTTTCCCATGGTTAGTGAAGCTCCAATTTGTATTTTATTACCAATAGGGCTTTTGCGTAAATCTTGTACATCGGTATTACAAACAAAGAATTCTACATCTTTGATGCCTTTTTGGTACATATAATTTACAGCATTGCCTCCTCCGCCTCCTACTCCGATTACTTTTATGACCGATTTGGGGTTTTCGGGCATATCAAATTCAAATAAATTTTCCATTTTGATTATGTTTTAAAATTGTCGTTTGTTTTAATTTTATTTTTAATATAACTAATTGATTTACTTATAATTGCTTTTGTCATCAAAGTCGTCTATAAGAAGTTTTTTGGTGGTTAGAAAAACAGAATTTAAGAAATCAGAACCACTAAATGAAAATGGTTTTTTGCTAATTTCTGATTTTGAATTCCCTTGTGAAGTGTGATTCTTTTCTGTTTCAGCTCTTTCCAGAAGTTTGTTTTCTCTATCATCAAGCATATAATAGCCAGCTAATACCAAGCCTACGCCTGTGGCGTGCATCGGGCTTTTAACATTTTCTGAATTTCCTTTACCCAAATGTTCGTTTGGATAACCAATTTTGGTGTCTCTGCCTGTTTTGTACTCAGTAAGATGCGACAAGTGAGGCAATCTTGCACCTCCGCCTGTGAGTACGATTCCCGCAGAAAGTTTATTTTCATACCCAGAAAAACGAATTTCATTATAAACCAAGTCTATAATTTCTTCCATTCTACATTGAATAATATGTGCCAAGCTTTGAACAGATATTTCTTTAGATGGGCGACTGTTGATTCCTGTTATGCATACCCTAGCATTGGGTTCTGCCTCACTGTAAAGTGCTTTTCCAAATTTCACTTTCAACGATTCTGCTTGATAAGGCAATACACCCAAACCTTCTTTGATATCGTAGCTTATGCTATTGCCACCAAAAGGAATCACTGATGTATGTCGTAAAATTCCGTCATAAAAGATAGCCAAATCTGTTGTGCCACCACCTATGTCTATCAAAGCGACTCCAGCTTCTTTTTCTTCAGCACTTAGCACCGACATACTTGATGCCAATGGTTCAAGTATGAGGTTTACAATATCTAAACCTGCTTTTTTGATGCATTTATTGATATTGTTTATCGCCATTACCTGTGCTGTGATGATGTGAAAATCAGCTTCAAGTCTTGTGCCCACCATTCCTACAGGTTCTTTGATTCCGTCTAGGTAATCTACTGTATAGTCTATCGGCATGGCATGAATAATCTGATTTCCTGGCAAAACCACTGTTTTCCACATATCATTGGTTAGCCTTTGAATGTCTTGCAGGGTAATTTCTTCTTCCCCATTTGCACGGGTTATGCCACCATGGTGCCTCGCACTTTTGATATGCTGCCCAGCTATTCCCACATTTACTTCCTTGATATTGATGCCTGATTGGTTTTCGGCTTCGGTAATTGCAGCACGAATGGCATCTACTGTTTTATCAATATTGATTACAATGCCTTGGGTAACTCCTTCCGAAACGGCTTTACCCATTCCTAGAATTTCAAGTTTGCCGTACTCATTTTTTTTACCTACGATAGCGCATATTTTGGTCGTGCCAATGTCTAGTCCGACCACAATTTTGTCTTTTTCCATAATTTTCTCGTTATTATTTTTCACAAATGATTTGGTTTTGGTATTTTAAGTTCACTTTTCGGTAGGTATTCCAGCCTTTGGCAGGCAGAATTTGAGTATAAAAAATATTGATAGATTTGAATTTTGATTCCAACTCAGTAGGCATTCCCATTTCTATTTTGTGGTTCCCTACCAAAGTGCATAATGTAAGTTCCCCTCTGGTATTGAGAATGATTCCTGTGATTTGAGATTTTAAAAACTCATCGTTTTCAATGTATAAAAGCAAATCTAAGTAACCTTCATAGCCGGGTACATTTATAGTTTTTAAACTAGAAAAAACACCAGAATACGGACCTTCAATAATAGGAACTCGAGCCGTATATTTTTTGGAAACTGGCAAAATTTTCCCTGTGCGGCTGATGTAAAAATTGTGTTTGCCATGAATCACCCTCGCTACAGGATATTCTTGGTCTATTTCTACCTGCAAATTCCCTTCTACATCTTTATAAACTTGGGTATAGTTGATAAAAGGATTTCTTAATATTCTTTGCTCTAATTTACGCAACGGAATTTCATTTATGGGTTCGCCTACAAGGTATTCCTTGCCATTATTGGTCATTATGGCCAAAATTTCATTTTCATCTACAAAAAAGTTATTGTCAGAATAATCAATTTTGATTTTTACCGTTTTACACATTCTTTTGGCTTGTTTTTTTTGCGTAAAACCAATGATGACGATAAATGGAATAGACAAAATAAACACCCTCAACCAAAGTTTAAGTCTAAATTTAGGTTTGGGAAAAGAAGGAATATTAAATTTTATACCCATGGCTCAAATACGTTTTAATAGGTTCTACCAAAGTATCAATATCTCCTGCACCAATTACGACCATGAGTTCGGGTAGTGAATTTTCTGCTCGGGTAAATTCATTGATAAAATTTGTTTTTTTGACTAATATTTTATTCTCTACTTGTATTTTTTCAAACAAAACATCAGAGCTTATGCCTTCCATAGGCAATTCTCTTGCAGGATAAATG
>JAAFJZ010000340.1:2962-3548 GCA_013298205.1 Cytophagales bacterium | reverse complement strand
TTTTTTCTTACACTATTTCTTCTCAAATCTAGGTAACGGTATTTCATTCTCAAATCATCTCCGCCATCGGTTTGGTCTTCAATAAGAAAAGGAGGAATTTTTGAAGCATTGAGTAGCTTCACTGCATTTAGTTTTATCTCTATATCTCCCGTAGATATTTTATCATTTTTGGCTAATCGTTCGATTACGGTTCCTTTGGCTTGAATCACAAATTCACGACCGAAGGTGCGAATCAAACTTACTAACTCAGGGCTAGATGTTTTTTCTTCTATTAGTAATTGGGTAATTCCATATCTATCTCTCAAATCTATCCAAATTACAGCACCTTTGTCTCTGATTTTGTGTACCCAGCCACAAAGTGTAACTTCTAGATTAATATTCTCTATTCTTAAATCTCCACAGGTATGGGTTCTATAATTTGTTTGCATATAAATTTTATTGAAAAACGGGCAAAATTAATGAAAAAGGGTTCAATTTTGCACAAAATAACATAATATGAAAAAATATAAACTATCTCACTTTTATTTTGCTCTTTTAATCATTGTTAATTTACTGATTATCTGCAATATACACTCATTTTCTCAAA
>JAAFJZ010000340.1:0-2952 GCA_013298205.1 Cytophagales bacterium | reverse complement strand
TTTGTCCATATTAATTCCTAAAGATTTTACTGAAATGACAGACGATGATTTGGCTAGAAAGTATCCTTCTTATCTTAAACCCACCTTAATTTATACAGATCCCAATCGTGAAATAGACATGAGTTTTAACTTTACGATTAATAATTGGGGAGAAAAAAATATAGCTTTACTCAAGCGTTTTTATAAATCTACATTTCTTAATTTATTTGGTGGAAAAATTACGTTTTACCAAGATACTGTACTTCAAATAGATGAAAGAAACTATGCTATTTTAGAGTTTAGCTCTGAAACCGAAAACAAGGAATCTTTCAAAAAACTAGCTCCGATTCGCAATTATTCTTATATGGCATATACCGTTTTGAACCACAGCATTTTGGTATTCAATTTCACTTGCCCCGAAAAATACAGAATCCAATGGCAAAAAAATGCAGACAAAATCATTAAAAGTATCTCAATTTCGGTAGAAAAACTCAATGTAAAAGATGCTGAAAGAAAGTCTTTAATGAAAAAAAGAGGAAAAACACCCAAAGAAATTCTAAAGGAAATGAACACCAAAACCGAAGTAAAGCCAGAAGCGAAACCTGCTGAAGGCAAATAGAAAGGTTTATATAAAGTGAATTTGAATTAAAAAATAAAAATCTCAAAACGCAATTAATAAATTTAGTAAAATCTGTAGGTTTGGTTTTGGTGAATAAAAATAATAGGATTAAATTAAGTTTTAATATAGATGAAAAATGGTTTGTATGTTATTTGAATTCAAAAGATTTTGAAAAATTAAATTTTACAATTTTAATGTAAGAGTTTTCATTCGAAAATTGAAATTCAAATAAACAAAAACCAATAATTACAGTTTATATAATAAAAAATATGGAAGACCCGAAATATTCAGATTTAGAATTAATTAAAAAAGCTAAAAGTACTTGTATTTATGTTGATAATCTGAGCAAGTCACTTATTATCAAGTCAATAGGAACATACATCCCTATCGGAGAATTTATGGAGATTTTTAACTTTGCAATTCAAGTTTGTGAAGAAAAATCTTTAGTCAAAACAGTTTTTGATAAAAGAAGCTTAAAAGTTTTTCATCAACCTTCTATGGAATGGTATTTTACAATTTGGAAAGAACAACTTTTTGAAATGGGAATCAAAAAACACATCAAGATTTTGCCTGATGATTTTGTTTTTAAAAGTAGCGTAAAAATTGGTAGAGAAAAGATAAACGAAAACTTTCCTAATTCAAGTTTCCATCAAACTGAAATAATTTATGTGAATAATATTGATGAAGCGTTATTAGCTTAGTTCAAATTTTGTAAAGGGATGGTGATTTGTAAAGCCATTCCTTTATTTGTATCACTTTCAACATTTATTATACCTTTATAATTTTTAATAATTTTGTACAAAATATACAAACCTAAACCAGCTCCTTTGGATTGGCTACACCCCCTAACAAAGATTTTAAAAATTTCATTTTGAAAATCTTTATCTATTCCTATGCCATTATCTTTAAAAACTATTTCAAGTAAAGCCCCCCCCCCCTTTATTCCCACGTTAACTTCAAGAAGATGCTTTTCTTTTTGAGTGTCAATATAATTTACTGCATTTGAAATTAAACATCCAAAAACTGCTTCAAAATCACGGTTTAAAACCAAAATATTTTTAGTATTGGGTTCAAAATTAGATTTTACATCAATTTTATTTTTAATAATATCGTTTTTAAATTTTGCAATTAAAGAATTATAAACGCTCAATAAACTAGTTTTTTCGTTAGTTACTTGGGTTGTATTATAAAAATATGACATATTAGCTATCAAAGCATCTAGTCTAGAAACCGTTTCTTTGAGTTTCTCTAAAACTAAATTTATAGATTTTTGATCTAGCTCCAATATTTCTATTAAACCTTTTATGCTAGCTACAGGACTTTTAAAATCGTGGTTTAACCTATAAATAAACTGCTCTAACTCAAATTTTTTTTCTTCAAGTTCATAATTTATTTCTTCAAGAACTAAGTTTTTTTTCTCAACATTTTTTAATGCATCTTCAAGCATTATTTGTTGAAATTCGTACTTATTTTTTAAATTTTCTAAACTTTCTTCTTCTAATTGAGGTATATCTGTCATTAAATTATAACATTTTAAAATTAAATATGTTCAAAAATTTACCATCAATTTAATCTATAACTTTAAAAAATCACTAGCTTACACAAAAAACTTAATATTTAAAACTTTAATAACCAATTTTACAATCCTCCCATCGCATGAATCTTTTTAAACATAATGAAGACTAATATTTTTAGGATTAAATCAATTCCATAATTTTTTCATCTCATGAATCCTAGTCTAGACAAATAAAAAAAAATAAAAAAGGTATTAATTAAGTGGTTGATAAATTTCAACACCATCACCAGCTATTAATTCACCTTTAGGAGAACAGCCTTCACCGAAAACATAAACGTAAAAACTTTTATAAGCTTTCTGAGATTCAACAGCGCCATCGCTAGAAAAAAAACCAAAATCACTAAACTTTACCATGTTTTCAGTAGAAAGGGGCTGAACCTTAACTTCAAATTTATCAACATCATAAAATCTTTTGTTATCAGGATCATATAATTTAAAAGTATAACCTTCTACATTACCAGATGTTAAAAGCAAATCAAATGAAGCATCTTGAGCTGTTTTTTTGCTTAAATCTGCTATATTAGAAATATAGCCAGTAGGACATTGAGCTTTCGTTTTGAAACCTAAGTTAAATAAAGTTACAAAAGTGAATATACAAACTTTAAAAATTTGTATGTTTGTGGAATATTTATTGAAAAATAAGAACTTTTTCATAGCACTTATTATTTATATTGAATCATTAAAAACTAATCATCTTGATTATTACACAATATTACGTAATAAATATTTTAAAGTTACACAAAGTATTAGAAAAATTATATTAATTATTAGAAAATTG
>JAAFJZ010000034.1 GCA_013298205.1 Cytophagales bacterium | reverse complement strand
TTGCAGTAGTGCAAGAAGGAATGCTATTGCAAAGCGTGTAAGTTACACTTGTTGTGGTGGTTACGCCTTGAGCTAAACTTGTAATATTATTGGCTACGAAATTAAATGCGCCTGTAGTTGCATTAGTCAAAGTAACTACACCCAAAGGACTGGCTGAAGTAATGCCTGTAACGGTGAGACCAGTAGCGTTTCCTGTTTCAGGGTTATAATCATTAGAAAGAAGATTACCAGAAACAGTAGTAGCTACCACTGCACTTATAGCATCATTTAATGGAATTATTCGGTTGCAAGCAGCACCTGAACCAAATTCTAAACCAGCAGACGTTCCATTTGAATTTGGGTTAAAACCAATAGATCCGATAGATGATCCAAAATTACCAGTACCGGTAGAAATACCATTTCTACCATTAATAGCAGAACTAGCTGCACTCAAAGTGCCATTGGCAAAAATAACTCCTCCACCTCCTCCTCCTCCGGGTCCATGAATCGAAGCCGTTAATGAAGCGCCTTTACCTCCATCTGCTCTAACTGTTATATTTGCCAAACCTGTTGTAGTAGCAGCATAAATCACCACACTACCCCCAGCACCACCACCGCCAGCTGCATCATTTAAAACCTGTACATCTCCAGCAATTGAAGTTGTCTCCCAAGAAGCTCCACTCACAACTATAATCCCTGAGTTTGAAATATTACCAGCAGAAATTAAAACTATTCCTCCACCTGCAAACCCAGAAGATGCAAATCCTGAACCAAATCCTTTATATGTGCCAGTCCCGTTATTATTAGAACCTGAACCTCCTCCACCTCCAAGTACAATTTTAGAAGCCGAAGCCATAAAAGCCAAGCCTCCCAAACCTCCGGTTTGGCTATAGTCATTAGCGCCATCCCAACCCCAACCTCCATTACCACCACCACCACCATTTGCACCGCCTCCACCTCCAGAGTTTTCTCCATTGCCAAAAGCATCTCCATCGGTACCGCCTCCACCAGCATTGGCAGCAAAACCTCTAGCATAGCTACCATTGGGATAGCCTTCTAAGCCTGTATCTATCAAACCACTTGGCCCATTAATGTAACGAGGAGTTCCAGCAGTCCCTTCTCCTTTTGACGCATTTACTCCATTAGTAGCCAAAGTTACAAAATCGGTATTTGCGACACCTGATCCTGAACTTAATTGCCGACCTCCGCCACCTCTAAAGCCACTTCCCAATCCATTAATGGATTGTCCATTAAAATTTAATGTATTTTGAACATCTACTACGTAAACTCCTCCGGTTGTTCCATTCCAAGGTAATATACTTATGCCGCCATTTGGAATTGTCATTGATGCATATTGAGGTACTTTTATAATTTGAAATCTTTTATTCCCTTGAGTAGCCCCTCCAGAATTATTTGAATTTATGTATGTATATGTAAGAGGATTTTTTAAAGTAATAGAAAATGGACCAACACCTGTAACAGTGCTAACAATACCATACTCATAATTACCAGCTGTAATATTTGATGGGTTACCATATAATGAATTATTTGTTGATGTAATATCTGCTCCTTGCATTTGAATGAACAATAATTTATCGCCTGTAGCAAGAGCTGGTATACCTAAACTTGAGATGGAAACAGTTGAACCAGAAATTGATAAAGCGGTAGGCTGAAAGTTAAAAACAGGCTGAACAGTGGTAGGTGCAATACCATCTTTTCCTGGAACTCCACAATTATTGGTACAATTAGATGCTACAATGCTTATGGTTCTATCAGTCGTACAGCCTTCTACATTAAATACTCTCACTGTGTATGTAGCATTTGTGTTTGCCAAACCACTTAGTAAAATTTTAGAGCCAGGAATTGATGTAGCCAAAGGGTAATTAGCTAAACTAGTGTAGGAACTTCCAATGGCTATATCGTATCTATCATTTGCTCCAGTTCCTGAAATTTGAATAGAAGCATCATTATTAGAAGATCCATCTGGATTACATGTAGCTTTATTTGCAGAAATAGAAATACGATTTGAAACGAATGGGTCTGGAGAAGAGGCTAAGTCTGTAACATTGAATCCCGCTATTACAGCATACAAAGAAACTATACCTCCATTTCTTTCATCTATGTACGAAAACTGTGTGTTAGAAAAACCATATAAATTGTTGTTGGCTCCAAAAACTAAACCTCTAACATTCTGAGCAACATTTCCTAAAAGAGTAGAACTTGGTGCTCCTGAAACCGTAATCGTATAAAGTCTACTTTGATTTGGCCCTGTAGTGCCGAATACACCATACATTACTGTGTTACTACCAGGCAAAAAAGCTATATCACCCTCTCTACCAGTAGAAGTCATAACCCCAGTGGCTCCTAAATTGGTAAACGCTCCAGTTAATTTATTAATAGAATATAAAACATCTGAACCATTTAAAAAACCATATAAAGTCCCATTGGGAGAAAAAGTCATTTTATCTAAATAAGTTGCTTGCGAGGAGCCTGCAACAGTAGCTATAACTCCAGACGATGGATCATAATAACCTAAAACATAGGGCGAATTTTGTTGAGAAAAATAAATTCTTCCACTTATGGGGTCTTTGGCTATTGCAGAGCTATTAATTCCAATGCCAAGAGAAGTAGCAACAACTGTAATTGTTCCAGTTAAAGGGTTTACTATTCCAAGTCTTGCAGGTGTATTTCCATCCACTGCATAAATTGAACCACATGAGGCTGTAAAAGGAGGGGGATTTACTGAAAAAGTAAGTATCGCGCTCACACAAGTAAGGGGGTCGCATATTGAGTAATTGACTGTAGCCACACCAACGAAATTTAGGGCTGGGCTAAATGTTACATTTGTACCTGAAATGGTGATAGAACCACCACCCGAAGTAGGGAAAACTCCCCCTGTAACTGTAAGAACCTGTGGGTCAGGGTCTAAAAAGCCCGTAATAGTCTGGTTAGAAATCGTATTTGCGACCAAACCCGGAAATGTAAGATTAGACAATACAGGAACAGTATTGCAAGCTATAGTATTAATAGAGCTGAGTGTTACAGACATGAAAGCAATGTTTGTAGCTATACCCAAATCGTCATTTACATTATATGGAAAAGACAAAGAACCTGTAAATGTTGCATTGGGAGTAAATAAAACTCCACCTGTAAATGTATTCACGGCTAAAGTACCAAATCCTGCAACGGTAATCGCATTTTGAATTCCTCCTGTTACTGTATTCAAATCAATAGAAGAAAACACAAATGAACCTCCACTCCTCACTAAATCATTACTAAGAGGAGTTAAAGTAAACGCTTTGCTTTGGCATTGATTACTTGATACATCATTAATGGCTAATGGATTAGTAATAAAAGTGAGTCTCGCGCTTACGCAAGTCATCGGGTCGCAAATCGCATAATTTACAGTAGAAACGCCTACAAAATTATTTGCAGGGCTAAATGTTATATTCGTACCCGAAATCGTAACAGAACCTCCATTGGAAGTAGGGAAAATACCTCCAGTAACAGTAAGAATTTGTGGGTCTGGATCTACAAAACCTGTAATGGTTTGATTTACAATCGTATTTACGACCAAGCCTGAAAAGGTGAGATTAGACAATAAAGGTACAGTATTACAAGCTACTGTATTAATAGAACTAAGAGTAGCAAACATTATGGCACTATTAGATAGGCTACCATAATCATCATTCGCAACATACGGTAAAGAAATTGAACCTGTAAAAGTAGTATTAGGCGTAAATAACACTCCCCCAGTGGTTATGTTTACTTGAGCAGTTCCAAAACCTGTTATTGTAACTATACTCTGGATACCTGAGGTAGTAGTATTCAAATCAATAGAAGCCAAAACAAATGAACCTCCAGGATTTCTCACTACATCATTGGCTAATGGGAAAATGGTAAACGGCTTACTTTGGCATTGGCTAGGAGAAGAATCATTCAAAGCAGATGGAGCAGTAAGAGTAACTGTAGATAGGGGTTTAGAAGTAAAATTTCTAATATCATGAATGTTAGTAGCTCCACCAGTTCCTGCGGAAAAACCAAATCTATAAGAAGGATAACCTGGGATAGTTAAGTTAAAAGATAGTATATTTGGGTACACAATTGTTCCTGAAGTAGCAGTAACTGTGATTAAATAACCTCCAAAGGTATTGGGGGTTAGTCTCATTGAGACGTTTCTAAAATTAACATCGGTGGTAGAAGTAGCCCTTGCTGTCGTTCCTAAGTTAAAAGGATTAATAGGCAACGAACTGGTTTGTACACCTGTAAGGTAGGAATAATCAGTTCCTGCTGGATTGGAGCGATTTCCCGGACCTCTTAAAACTATTGAATTAGGAACCTGTCCTGGCCCACCTGGACCAGCATCCCCTGGATTGCTAAAATTTCCAAAAGCATCTAAAGCAATACCTACATAAGCATTTGAAAGCCCTTGTCCATTTTGATTCTTATTAGTGTAACCTAATCCACCACCAAACTGCCCAATTTGAAATGTAGAAAATGGAACACTTCCATCCATAACAAAGAAAACCAACCCATCCGCTCCAGAACCTCCGTACATATTATAATCAAAATTCATTTCAAACCCCAATGCTCCTGGAAAAGTATTTGAACTTACAGCAAAGCCCGTTTGGTTGCCAGTACTAGTTGTCAACCTTAACCAGCCATTATTTGCTGGATCGGTAACACCAGCCGTTAAAAAGGAAGTATTGGGATTACCGCCAAAAACTATTCCTGAAGCTGTAGAAAAAAAGAAACTTTCTGCATAGGGAAATTGAGCATAAGACTTAATACTCATGGTAAAGAAGGCAAGTATAAAAAGTATTTTTTTGTAAAGTTGAATCATATTTTTACTTAAGAAAGAAAGAAATAATCTTTTTTAAATTTTAGGATTGAGATTGAGAAATTTTAGTAAATTTAATTAATTATAATATTTTTCTTGCAACTTGATGAATTACATTTGCAATGTATTTTTAACGTTTGAATCATTTTATTCATGCAATTTAACAATAGTAACAATGTATTAACAATTATTTAGATGAAACTAATAGTTTTTTAGACGAAAAACATTAAATCTATGAAAATGTTAAATTATAAAAACAAATTAAATAATTTTAAAAAACCAATTAGCAATACAATTTTATGAAAAAAAAAATTATTAATACAATTTATGTGTTTATAATCCTAAATTTAGTTTTCTGCAAACCTAAAAATCGATGTGATTATGTGAAAGAAATCGGATTGTATTCTGAGAAAAAAATAGAATTTATTCGATTAGAAAAAATCATTCCACAACTAAAAAACAAAGCCGAAACCCAAATATTTCTAGACCAATACCATACTTTTTCAAATGTTTTTTTGCGCAGAAAAGATTACCCACACGACTCTATCGTAGTAAATTCAATCTTCAAACTCGCACACGACCCCAACCTTGACACTTTGAATAATGATGTAGAAAAAACATTTGCAAATCTTGACTTTTTAGAATCTGAACTCAACCAAGCTTTTGGAAGAATAAAAAGCGAATTCCCAGATTTTAAAGCCCCTCAAATTTATACTTTGGTAAGCGGATTTGGTACAGATTTATATGTATCAGATAGTTTAATTGTAATTGGCTTAGATTATTTCTTAGGCGATTCTTCAAGTTACAGACCCGATATTCCCGATTATTTATTCAAAAGATTCAGAAAAGAATATATCGCTAGCTCAATCATACTACTACTTTCAGACAAATACAACAAAAGCGAACTTTTAGATAATTCCTTACTTGCTGAAATGCTTCATTATGGAAAAGCCTATTATTTTACCGAAAAAATGATGCCTTGCACGCACGATAGCTTGATTATTGGCTATTCTAGCAAACAACTCTTGGATACCGAATTTCATAAAAAAATTGTCTGGGAATATTTTGTAAAAAACAAACTCTTTTTTGAAACCAATCATTTTACCGTCAATAAATTTATAGGCGAAAGACCTTATACTGGAGAAATTGGCAATAAATGCCCAGGCAGAATTGGCAGATGGCTGGGCTGGCAAATTGTAAAAGCGTATAGCAACCAAAAATCGGTTACATTGCCCGAAATGATGAAAAACACAGATGCTAAAAAGATATTCAATGAATCTGCTTATAGACCGTAGAGAAAATACGAACGGACCTAGTTTAGATTAAAGCATTCGTATTTCTTACAACAAGACCATTATTCAGATTCTTTAAACCAAATAATGTTTTATTTGTAGCAAATTGAAATTTATCTTTGCCAAAAATTAGAAATTGAAATGAAAAAGAAATTAGTCTTAGCTTTTAGTGGAGGTCTTGATACCACATATTGTGTAAAATATTTATCAGAAGATTTGGGTTATGAAGTACACACCGTTATCGTAGATACGGGTGGTTTTACGCCAGATGAGCTAATTGACATAGAAAAAAAAGCTTTTGAACTGGGTGTAAGCAAACATAAATGCGTACATCAAGTACCACTTTATTACAAAGACTGTATAAAGTATATGATATTTGGCAATATCTTAAAAAATAATACCTATCCGCTTTCAGTAAGTGCTGAGCGTATGTTTCAGGCTCTTGCAGTGGCTGAATATGCGAAAGAAATCGGTGCCAATGCGGTAGCACATGGAAGCACGGGAGCAGGAAACGATCAGGTTCGATTTGATTTGGTGTTTCATATTCTTTTACCCGGAATTGAAATCATAACCCCTATTCGCGATAATAAACTTTCAAGAGAAAATGAAATAAGTTATTTGAAGGCAAAAGGCGTAGTAAGGGATTGGAGCAAAGCGCAATATTCTATTAATAAAGGGATTTGGGGTACTTCGGTAGGTGGAAAAGAAACCTTGGTTTCTGACGGATATTTACCTGAATCAGCTTTTCCAAGTCAGCTTACAAATCATGATGCTTCACAAATAAAAATTGGATTCAAAAAGGGAGAACCTTGTAGCTTAAATGGCAAAGAAATGAGCCCAATTGCGGTAATTGAAGCCGTAAATGAAATAGGCAGAACTTACGCCATAGGCAGAGATATTCATGTAGGAGACACGATAATCGGCATAAAAGGACGTGTAGGATTTGAAGCTCCGGCTGCCTTGATGATAATTAAGGCGCATCATGCACTTGAAAAACACGTACTTACCAAGTGGCAACTGTATTGGAAAGAGCAATTGGCAAACTGGTACGGAACTTTGCTTCACGAAGGTCAATACCTAGAACCGGTGATGAGAAACATAGAGAAATTTTTGGAAGATACCCAAGAAAGTGTAAATGGAGAAGTGAACTTATACCTAGCTCCTTATCGTTTCCATGTTTTGGGCATTCAATCTCCGAATGATATGATGTCTTCCAAATTTGGAACCTATGGCGAGATGAATAGAGCTTGGAGTGGAGAAGATGTAAGAGGCTTTTCTAAAATATTGGCAAATCAAGCCATGTTTCATGCACTTGTAAACGATAAAGAAGCGTAAAATGAGCAAAATAAAAGTAGGAATTGTAGGAGGAGCAGGCTACACAGGTGGGGAATTACTTAGAATTTTAATCTATCATGCTGAAGTAGATATCGTTTTTGTAAATAGCAAAAGCAATGCTGGCAATCCTATTTGGAAAGTACATTCAGATATTTTTGGGGATTCAGATTTGATTTTTACTGATGAATTAAATCCCCAAATAGATGTACTTTTTCTTTGCTTGGGTCATGGTGATAGCAAAAAGTTTTTACTTAGCCATTCTTCTTTTTTCGCAAATCATACTTTCAAAATCATAGATTTAAGCCAAGATTTCAGACTTAAAGCCAATGCAAAATTGAGCTTAGAAAATAAAGTCTTTGATTTTGTGTATGGCTTACCAGAACTCAACAAAGAAAAAATAAAAAACGCTCAATATATTGCCAATCCAGGTTGTTTTGCCACTTGCATTCAGCTCGGTTTACTTCCTTTAGCAGCCAATAAAATGCTAAAAAATGAAGTAAATTTGACCGCCCTCACTGGCTCCACTGGTGCCGGGCAACAAGCTACCGAAACTACACATTTTAGTTGGAGAAGCAATAATTTGTCAGTTTACAAAGCTTTTACCCACCAACATCTGGGAGAGATAAGCGAATCCTTGGTACAGGCTTCTGATAACAAAATTCCAGCTATTAATTTTATTCCTTACAGAGGCGATTTTACCAGAGGCATTATTGCGAATTCCGTTCTTCAAACCGAAGCAAGCTTTGAAGAAGTTATAGCTATTTTTCAAAAATACTATGCCCAAAGTCCGTTTGTCTTTGTGAGCAAGGAGAATATCCATCTCAAACAAGTAATCAACACCAATAAATGCATCATTTATCTTGAAAAACACGAAGATAAATTGCTAATTGTTAGTGAGATAGACAATCTGCTCAAAGGTGCGTCAGGACAAGCCGTTCAAAACATGAACTTAATGTTTGGTTTAGCAGAAAAAACAGGCTTAAACTTAAAATCTATCGGATTTTAGAACTTTTACATTTAATCAATTCAATCAAAAAAATTTAAAATAAATTTTTTGCCAATTTTTTAGAATATAATATTACCTTTGCACCTCGAAAATAAAAATTAATTAAATTTTCAAATAGATGTTCGTATTTGAATGTAAAAAAAGAACAATTTTATAATGGCTTACAACGACTTAAGCGAAAAAGAAGGCTTAGAAAACTTTGATTGGGATATAATTTCTAGCACAGGTATCGGTTCAGGGTATTCTAAAGTAGAAAAAAATTCTATTTCGGAAATGTATGAAAATACCATCTCTGAAATGAAAGAAGGTGAAGTATTATCAGGCACAATCGTAGGAATCTCAAATAGAGAGGTAATCGTAAATATTGGCTTCAAATCTGATGGTTTGGTTACAATCTCAGAATTTAGAGATACCCCAAACATCAAAATAGGTGATGTAATAGATGTATTTGTAGAAACAAAAGAAGATCGTTCTGGTCAGCTTGTGCTTTCTCGTAAAAAAGCAAAATTAGTAAGTGCTTGGAAAAATATCCAAAGAGCACTTGATGAAGATATTATTGTAGAAGCATTAGTAAAACGCAGAACAAAAGGTGGTTTAATCGTTGATTTATTCAGCGTTGAAGCTTTCTTACCAGGTTCTCAAATTGATGTGAAACCTATCAGAGATTTTGATATCTATGTAGGTAAAGTTATGGAAGTAAAAGTTGTGAAAATCAACTATACTAACGATAACGTAGTCGTTTCACACAAAGTATTGATCGAAAAAGATATTGAAGATCAAAAAGTTGTGATTCTAAACAACCTAGAAAAAGGTCAAGTGCTTGAAGGTGTCATCAAAAACATTACAAATTTCGGTGTATTCGTAGATTTGGGTGGTGTAGATGGTCTTCTTCACATTACGGATATTTCTTGGGGTAGAATCAATCGTCCAGATGAAATCCTTTCATTGGATCAAAAAATCAATGTGGTTGTACTTGATTTTGATGAAGAGAAAAAAAGAATTTCACTTGGTATGAAACAACTGACGCCTCATCCTTGGGAAGCACTTCCAGAAGGAACAGCAGTAGGTTCTAAAATCAAAGGAAAAATCGTAAACGTTGCCGATTACGGTGCATTCTTAGAAATCGTAACCGGAATCGAAGGTTTGATTCACGTTTCTGAAATGTCTTGGAGTCAGCATTTACGCAACCCACAAGATTTTATCAAAGTAGGTGACGAAATCGAAGCTGTAGTTCTTACACTTGATAAAGACGAACATAAAATGTCGCTTGGTATCAAACAACTTACAGAAGATCCTTGGACAAATAGTAAAACATTCGATAAATACGCAATAGGAACTAAACATTCTGGTGTGGTGAGAAACTTAACCAACTTCGGTCTTTTCGTAGAATTAGAAGAAGGTATAGATGGTTTGATTCACGTTTCAGATTTATCTTGGACTAAAAAAATCAAACATCCATCTGAGTTTATAAAATTAGGCGAAAGTATTGATGTAATCGTACTTGAGCTTGATGTAGAAAACAAAAGATTGGCTTTAGGACACAAACAATTGGAAGAAAACCCTTGGGATACATTTGAAACTGTATTCTATGTAGGTTCTAACCACCAATGTACAGTAGTTCAAAAAACGGATAAAAGTGCTACATTAGAGCTTCCTTATGGTATCGAAGGATTTTCTAGTTCTAAAAATATCATCAAAGAAGATGGTAAAGCAGCAGAAGTAGGAGAAAACCTTACATTCAAAGTAGTAGAATTTGCTAAAGATGAAAGAAAAATTATTCTTTCTCACTTTGCGACCTACCAAGAAGAAGAGAAAAAAGAAACCCCAGCTGGAGCAGCAGGTCCAAAAAAAGGAGGCGAAACTAAAAAAGCCAAAAAAGTAGAAACCGAAGTAAAACCTACTACGTTAGGAGACAATGAAGTGCTTTCTAACTTAAAAGAGCAAATGAATAGCCCTGAAACTTCTAAAAAAGCGAAAGCTAAAAAAGAAGACTAATTTCTAAGGAGATTGGTCGCGTGGCCGAGCGGCTAGGCAAAGCTCTGCAAAAGCTTCTACTCCAGTTCGAATCTGGACGCGACCTCACAAAAAGCTACGAAAGTAGCTTTTTGTATTTTATGGCAACCCTACATTTTCTATAACTATGAATAAACTTGACTTACTTGTTTTTGCAGCCCATCCAGACGATGCAGAGCTAGCTTGTAGTGGCTTAATAGCCAAATCGGTAAGAGAGGGAAAAAGAGTAGGAATAGTCGATTTAACACTAGGCGAAATGGGCACAAGGGGTTCTGTGGAGATAAGAAAATCTGAAGTAGCCAAATCTTCTAAAGTTTTAGGACTTAGTACCCGTGAAAATTTAGGCTTACGAGACGGATTTATAGACAGTAGCGAGGAAAATAAGCTTAAAGTCATACAAGCCATAAGAAAATACCAGCCTGAAATTGTAATTGCCAATAATTTTTCTGATAGGCATCCCGATCATGGAGCGGCTTATTCTTTGTTAAGAGACAGTTGTTTTCTTTCTGGTCTTGTGAAAATTAGCACAAAAGATGAGAGCAATGATTCTCAAGAAGCCTGGAGACCTAAAAATTTGTACCAATACATACAAGACAGATGGCATAAACCCGATTTTGTTGTAGATATTTCAGATTTTTGGGAGCTTAAATTAGCTGCTATCCAATCTTTTTCTTCTCAGTTTTATGACAAAAACTCAAGAGAAGAGCAAACTTATATTTCTACACCACTTTTTATGGAATATCTAGAATCGAGAGCAAAGGAAATGGGGCATTTAATAGGCGTGAAATACGGAGAAGGGTTTTTATGTGAAAGAACGTTAGGTGTACAAAATATCTTTAGCCTAATCTAATGAATAAAACATTCAAATGCCTAATCGTAGATGAAATACATCCTGTGCTATTTTTAATGTTGCCAAAAGAGCAATTTGAGATTGACTACTTTCCTGCCATCAAGAGAGATGAAATTTTAAGCAAAATTCATTTGTATGAGGCTTTGGTAATTCGGAGCAAAACACTTGTGGATGAAGATTTTTTGGCTAAAGCCACAAATTTAAAAGTGATTGCTCGAGCAGGGGCTGGAATGGATTTGGTAGATGAAGAGGCTTGTAAAAAACTGAATATAAAGCTTTATAATGCTTCGGAAGCCAATAAAGACGCAGTTGGAGACCATACTTTGGGTCTAATTTTAGCATTGCTCAATAAAATCGTAGCCGCAGATTCGCAAATGAGATCTGGAGTTTATGAAAGAGAACCTAATAGAGCTCGTGAACTTTCAGCTTTAAAAGTGGGCATAATCGGTTATGGAAATATGGGTGAAGCCGTAGCCAAAAGGCTTAAAGGTTTTGGCTGCAAAATTTTGGTTTATGATAAATACAAAACAGGTTTTGCAACAAATGAAGTCAAGCAGGTGGACTTGAA
>JAAFJZ010000339.1:2673-3552 GCA_013298205.1 Cytophagales bacterium | reverse complement strand
TGTAGAGTAAACCATATCAGAATAAGGATGAGGTAAAATATTTCTTTGGGTGCTATTTCCTGGTCCTTTACCCACAAAACCACCTGTAGCTATGGCGATATAAGATTGCTCTAGCTGAAAAGGAATTTCTTTGGGATTAGAAAATGCTTTGATACGGTTTATGGCTGTGCCCATACGTTGCCCCAATGCCAAGCCCAAAGCTCCACAAATAATGCCCACAGCAATGAGTAACATGAGGTATTTTACGGGCACTCTGCCTATATACATCAAGAGCATACACGTGCCAAAAAGCAAAACTGCGGTAGATAAATTGCTCAAAGCAATAAGCCCACATATTACGCCACACCAAAGCAACATCGGTATCAAAGTAGCTTTTATATCTTCAATATTGGATTGATTTTTTGCCAACATACTTGCTAGATTGGCTATTAAAGCAAATTTTGCCAAATCGGAAGATTGAAAAGAAATGCCTAAGATTCTAATCGTACGGGTAGCTTCATTCAAAGTAGCCCCATTAAAAAAGGTATAAATAAGCAAGGGAACGGAAAGCCAAAGTGCGAGCTTAGATATTTTGGAATAAAAGCGATAATCAATTTTGTGCGCCAACCACATACCAATAATAGAAAGCACGACATACATCAATTGTTTGATGAGAAAATGCTCTGTATTTCCGTCATGTTTTTTATAAGCCAAAGCCCCTGTAGAACTGTAAATCACAAAAATGCTCCACAAAGCCAAAATGATCACCACAAACCACAAAATAGGGTCTCCTTTAAAATTTTTGTTTAGCCAATGCAGGCTAAGGCTTTGTTTTTCCTCGCTCATTGCTTGACTGTATTTTGATTTTTGATGGCTTTCATAAACAAGTTGCCTCTCTCT
>JAAFJZ010000339.1:0-2663 GCA_013298205.1 Cytophagales bacterium | reverse complement strand
GTACTACATCTCCATTTTTGCCCTTAGCTAGGCAAATTTCAATTAAACTATCGAGGTTTTTACTTTTAAACTCTCCCCAGATTTCGATTTTATTTTCAAAAAAAGAAATGATTTTATTGTTAATTTCCCCAAGACAAACAATGGCTTTTACATTTGCCATATAAGGTATAAGTTCTTGATAATCATTTCCTTTGTCCCTTCCTCCCAAAATTAAAATAATAGGTTCTTTGAAAGATTGAATAGCCGGAATAGCAGCTGCGATATTGGTGGCTTTGCTGTCGTTTACAAATCTAATGCCATTCACAATACCTGCCTCTTGCATACGGTGAGGCTCAGGAACAAAACTGGCAAAACTTTCGCTAATTACGTTTTCAAAAATCCCTAAAATTACACCCGCAAAAGCAGCTGAAAGCATATTTTGCACATTATGAGGTCCTTCTATTGCAGCATTTTTTAAGCTGATTTTGTGCGGTTTGTTTTGGTAATTAATCATTGCAAAATCGCCAGATTGATAGGCACTTACATTGTTTTTGTCATCTAAAGCATAAATGAAAGTTTGCGTATCTTTTTTAACCAAATTTACATTCTTCATCAAAGTTGGGCTATCGCCACAGAGCAATAAAGCATCATCTTTGGTCATAGCTTGAGCGATTCTGTATTTGGCAGCCGCATATTTATCTATATCATAACTGTACCTATCCAGATGATCGGGTGTAACATTGGTAATAATACCAATATCGGGACGAAATTTATGGCAAGTATCTAACTGAAAGCTACTTAGTTCTAAAACAAAATAATTATAATCTCTTTCTAAAAGCAATTTAGCAAAGCTAATTCCATAATTTCCTCCAATGGCTACATCAAATCCGGCTTCTTTGAGCAGGTGATAAATAAGTTTGGTGGTGGTGGTTTTGCCATTTGTGCCTGTAATGCCAATAATTTTGGCTTTGGTAAACCTTGAAGCAAACTCGATTTCATCTATAACTGGAATAGATAAACTCAAGGCTTTGCGAATGATATTCACTTCTAAAGGCACGCCAGGGCTTTTTATGATTTCTTGGCTATCCAAAATCAAATCTTCGCTATGCTTTTTTTCTTCATAAGCGATATGATTTTCCTCTAAAATGGCTTTAAATTCATCTTTAATTTCGCCAAAATCAGATACAAAGACTTCATAGCCTTGTTTTTTGGCTAACAAAGCTGCTCCTGTACCGCTTTCGCCCGAACCTATGATGCTAATTTTCTTTTTCATCTTAGTTTTAAGGTCGTTAAGGTGAAAATAGCCAAAAGTATGCCAATAATCCAGAATCTAGTTACGATTTGCGCTTCATGGAAGCCCGATTTTTGGTAATGATGGTGCAAAGGAGCCATTTTAAAAAGTCTATTTGCCCGTGCATACTCAATGCCATGTTTTCTTTTTTGGTATTTAAAATATGCCACTTGTAGCAATACAGATAAATTTTCTATTAAAAAAACACCACACAAAATGGGTATTAATAGCTCTTTGCGTAAGGCTAAAGCCAAAACGGCTATCGTTCCACCCAAAGAAAGGCTTCCTGTATCGCCCATAAATACACGTGCAGGAAACGCATTGTACCACAAAAAGCCAACACAAGCCCCTACAAAAGCGGAGCAAAAAATCACAACTTCCCCAGAATGAGGAATAAACATAATGTTGAGGTAGTCGGCAAAAATTCTGTTTCCTGAAAGATAAGCAAACACACCCAAAGTAGTACCAATAATAGCAGAAATTCCAGCTGCCAAACCGTCTATTCCATCGGTAATATTTGCCCCATTGGAAACTGCGGTTACAATAAAAATCACTACCAAAACATATACTAACCAAGTAAAATCAGTCGAACCAAACCAAGAAGCTATGGCAGCATAATCAAATTGGTTGTTTTTGTAAAATGGAATTGTAGTAATACTAGAAGGCACATCTTTATAAACACTTGATTCTTTATTAAGTGAAATTTGCTTCGTGCTTTCGTCCATATATTGCCTTACGACTACACTATCATTGAAAGTGAGCAAAAGCCCTACGAAAATCCCAATTGCGATTTGCCCTACGATTTTGAATTTGCCATGCAAACCTTCTTTATTTTTCTTAAATACTTTTATATAATCATCCAAAAAACCTATCAAACCCAAGCCTACACAAGTAACCAAGAGTAAAATGATATAAATATTATCAAGTTTGGCAAAAAGTAAAGTAGGAATCACTATCGCTCCAATGATAATCAAGCCACCCATGGTCGGTGTGCCTTTTTTCTCCATTTGACCAGTAAGTCCAAGGTCTCTAATGGTTTCTCCAATTTGTTTTTTGCGCAAATAATTAATCAATTTTTCTCCAAAAACAATTGTGATGATGAGCGAAACGATAATTGCAGCACCTGAACGGAAGGAGATAAAGCTAAACAAGCCAGCTCCAACCAGATCAAAATGTTTTTCTAAATAATTAAATAAGTAGTAAAGCATAACTAAATCTCTAAACCAATAAATGTTTCCATCAATATTTTTTTATCGTCAAAAGGTTGTTTTACCCCCTTTATTTCTTGGTAATTTTCATGCCCTTTGCCAGCAATAAGGATAATATCACCAGGTTTGGCAAGCATACAAGCCATTTTAATCGCTTCTTTTCTATCCGAAATTCTAAGTGTTTT
>JAAFJZ010000338.1 GCA_013298205.1 Cytophagales bacterium | reverse complement strand
CCCCAAAAGGGGAAAGGGGTTTTTATGCCCAAAACAGAAAAAAAAACATGAAAAGCAAGACTACACCCAAAATAGCTAGGAAAATGGAACGCTAAAAAGAGATTTAAAGGGATACAAAACCACCTAGTAGATTGCCGGGTGGTCAGCCAACTCCAAGTAACAAAAAAGCCCCTCCTGACTCAAATCTCGAATGGGCTTTTTTTGCGAGGGCTTTTTCGCTACTTGGCTAAATGTTAAATGTTATAAGCCGTTTTTTTTCGTTCTTATGATAAGTCGTTAATATTGTCTTGAAATACGAATTGTCTGTGATATTCTAAATAATGCTGTCTTTCTTCTGGATAAATTCTCAAATTGTTTTTTGCGTTTGGGTTTATATTCAGTCGTTCCCAAGTATAAGCAGAAAGCAAAGTTCCACAAACTAAATCGCCATTATCTTTGAAAGTTATGTATCCTTGGTCAAACAATTTGTCGTAAGTTGGTGTCAAAGCAAGTCCGTTTAGATAGTCAATAGCTTGGTCTTCTCGTCCCTCTTTTATACAAACTCTGTAAGGTTTTATATGACTTGCAATAAGTAATTTTTCGTCTGTAATTTTAGTAAATGGACATTGAGGCATATGTTCAATAACCTTTTTTCTGTAAAGCATTGCACCTTGTCGGTTTACAGATTTTGTTTTTTCTCTATTTTCCTTTTCTATGATTTCAATTTCGGCTGTTGTTCCAATAAGTTTTGGGTGAACAATAGACCTAAATTGATAGTCAAGTAAAATTCTGAAATAGAATAATGGTTTTTGGTTTTCTTTGTTGCCAATAGCTGGCAATAATTTCAAGATTGATAAATAACTAATTTTCGGTAAAACTATTTTTCGCCAAATATCCCAAATTTCACTTTCTGAACGAATATAACCTCTGCTTAATTTATTGTCTCTAAAATCTGAGACATCGTAAATGCTAAAAAATATTTTTTCTTCTTGAAGTTCAGAAATGCTTTCTAAATTTTTTGAATATAAATCCGAAATGTCAAAATTGTAAATTTGCTCTTGTTTTTGATATTCAATTCTTGCATCATACAGATATTTTAGTAAGTTTGATTTACTGAAAAAACAATTTTCTTCTTGTATTGGTGTGTAAACTCGTTCTCCATTTTCAATTCCTTTACCCCAATTTTCGTACTCAAAAAAGTCGCTTAATCTTTCGCCACTTGAACCCAAATAACTACCAACATATTTTCTTGATTCACCATTTCCTTTGAACATTTGCAGTTTATTTTTTCGGTAAATAAAACTATCTTCTGCTCGTAAATTTTGGATTGAATCAATAATGAAATATTCCTTTCCTTCAATATGTATCTTTTGAAAATTCTCCATTATTTTGTTGCATATTTAGTTATGTCCATTTGTTTCAATAATGCAATGAGAACATCAACTACAATGCTGTTTCCCGCTTGTCTGTACATTTGTGTATCACTAACAACTTGTTTGAAATCGTCTCTAAAACCCATTAAACGCAAACATTCTTTTGGTGTTAGTTTTCTAATTCGTCCTGTATGAGTTACATAATTATCAACTCCTGCTCGGTGCATTTTGTGCATACTTTGCAAAAGTGGTCTTGCTACTTCAAGGTCTGTTTTTGTAGAAGTTTTAAAAGTTTTTGTACCACTGCTCAAAACGTAATCTTTTACTTTGTCAGACAAATAATATTTTTCTTCAACTTCGTTTACATCAAAAACAAATTCGTTAAAATCTTTTTCTGATTGCTCTTCAAAAACAAAATCTCCGTGCCAATTAAATTGTTGGTTTGCCTTTTGACAAAGTGCAACTTCGCCATTTATTTGAGTGTAACGTTTGTTTCTATTTTTGGAACTTGTTACAAATTTCACACCTTTTTCTTTTAAATAATATTTGCTATCTGTGTAATCTTCCAAGAAATCTTGCATCTTATGTTCTAATGCAATTGGTTCAGGAAAAGTAAAATTTGTTGTTTTGTCTTTGAAACCTATAACAAAAATTCTCTCTCTATGTTGAGGCATTCCATAGTTTTTTGCGTTCAAAACTTGAAAGAAATATTTGTAACCAAGTTCATCAAAAGTTGCTTTTATTGTTTCAAAAGTATTGCCACCATCGTGATTTAATAATCCTTTTACGTTTTCAAAAATGAAAACATTTGGCTGACTTTCCTTAACAACTCTTGCAAACTCATAAAAAAGTGTTCCTCTTGTATCATCAAATCCTTTACGTTTTCCAACCATTGAGAACGATTGGCAAGGACTTCCACCAACTAATAAATCTAATTTTCCTTTATATTTTTTGCCATCAATATTGCAAACATCTTCGTACCAATTTGTTGCTCCTATTTCGTAGTTTGCAAAATAACTTTGCTTTACAAAATTATCATTGTCGCAGGCAAATTGAATTTCTGAATTAAGATTTAGTCTTTTCAATGCAAATTCAATTGCTCCAATTCCTGAAAACATTGTCCCAATTTTTATTGTCTCATTTGGATTTGAAAATTCTTTTTCTCGCCAGTCTTTGTCAAATTTTATACTTTGTTGGCTTGTTGAATAATGCTGTAAATGTTCACTTACAATACTTAAAACTTCTTCAAATTGAGGATATTCTTTTAGTTCTTCAACGATTTTCGTTGAATAATGGTAGTTTAAAAGTGTTTTTTTGTCAGTCTGTAAAATGAAAGAAAGTCCATCTAAATGCTCTAAATTCAAGCATCTTTCGTCTTTTTCAATTTTTCCAAGAGTTGAAGAGTCAATGTCTATGTGTGAAGCAACTTTGCGAAGAGGAAAGCCTAATTCTCCACGTCTTTGCTTAATATATTTTCCAAAAGTAACTTCCATATTTATCTTTTTTCTGTTCGGACTAATTTTGTCCAAAAGTATGGAATTTATTTTGTTGTCGCAAGTATTTTTTCAAATGTTGATTGTTAGCACGGTGGTCTGGTAAAATTGCACCTAATCGGGTCACCCAAAGGAATTTCACCTTCACCTTCCCACAGAACCGTGCGTGAGACTCTCACCTCACACGGCTCTTCATGTTTGTAAATCACTCAAAGATAAATCTTCTTACGGATATACCCATTGCCAATGGGCAAATAATTGGGGGTGTTCTTTATACTTGGTTTTCAGCCATCTCACGGCTGCATACTTGTACAAATCTTTTTCCCATTTTACCCACTTTAATAATCGTGCGTTTACCTGATTCCAAACGTATCGCATACTACCTCTTTCAAACTTTTGGTAGTAATTAATCATCCCTTGTATCATCGGGTTTAGCTCTTTGGCTATCTCCTCTAGTGATTTTCTACGCTTGTGGATAGACCAACTTTTGACCTTCTCTAGCATACTTGTCCTGGATTTGATACTTACAAATGTGCCTGGCAGGGCTTTTATCCCCTTGCTCGTTTTGACTCCCCATGGCTGGATGCTGAACCCCAAAAAGTCGTATTTCTTCGTATACTTGGCTTCTGCCATTCCCCGTAGATTTACTATTTTGGTCTTCTGTGGGTGTAATTCCAATTTGCATTGCTTCATCCGTTGCCCAATCATTTT
>JAAFJZ010000337.1 GCA_013298205.1 Cytophagales bacterium | reverse complement strand
GCAATTTGGGTTTACTTTTTGAGCCGATTGCAAAGCAAAATCAAAATCTGATGAGTTAAAAACGATGATTTTCAATTCGTCTGCTGCTACAAAAGCGCTTTCATGTGGTGCTTTAAACTTTTTAGGCGAAAGGCAAAACCAATCCCAATTTCCTGTAACTTCATAAGCACCAGATGTTTCTATATGTGTTTTATAACCATTAGAAACTAGGTTATTCGTAAGTGGTAACATATCATACATTAAAGGCTCGCCTCCAGTAATTACGACTAGATCTGTTTTTGATTCTTTCGATAACAATTCTTGTATTGAAGTTAAGTTTATTTTAGGGTGTTTTTCTGCATCCCACGAGTCTTTTACATCGCACCAGTGACATCCCACATCGCAGCCACCCAAACGAATAAAGTATGCAGCCTTTCCTTGATGAAAACCTTCTCCTTGTAAGGTGTAAAAAGATTCCATAATGGGGTATGAAATTTCATCTGGATTCAAACTGTTTTGCATTTCTTTTTTTACAAAAGTATATAATATTAAGAATATATATTTTATTGAAGAAATTAAATGGCATTTATTGTATAAAGACCTATTAAACTTTAGAATAAAATAGCTTTTGAATTATTCCAAATATTTTTTTTGATTTTTCTTCTTTGCCATTTATTATTGAATTGTAAATGTTTTTTTCAGCTTCTGTAATATTAGAATTAAACATTACTTCATCATTTGATATTGGTTTGCAACCCATTTGCCAATTAGGAAATAACCGATTTTTACTCGATCCCATAGCAATAAGTACTAGGTTTTCATGTCTTGAGTCTAGTTTTAGTTTTTCAAATAAATTTTTTATTTCATAAAAATCGCCTTCCAAATATTGAATAAATTTGTAGTCAGTGTAAAGTAAACACCCCGTTATATCCAAAAGCAAATTGTTTTGTGTAGAAGACAACAAAATTTTTTCAATTTCTTCTACTGAGCAATTGATTCCCCTTTTGCTCGCATATACCAAATGGCTAATCATTTTAATTATTTTTTATAACATGTTTAGGCATCTAAAGGCAATGAAAATTTCATACTCGAACCTTTTCCTATTTCGCTTTCAATCGAAAAATTTCCTTTTAGTTTATCTATATAATCTCGACAAAGCAACAAACCCAAACCTGTACCTTTTTCACCATTTGTGCCATTTGTGGTGTAAAAACCTGTATTTAAAATTTTATCTATGACTTCGTTGCTCATGCCAATGCCTGAATCTTTTACACAAAAATCAACAGTTTTGTTTTCTATATTTTGATTTACTATTATTTCTATTTTGCCACCTGAAGGAGTAAACTTAATGGCATTTTTTACTAAATTTCTTAAAACCATTTTAAGTGCATTTTCATCACTTTTAAATTGAAAATTTGTAAAATCTTTTGCTGTTAGACTTACTTTTTTTGGTTCAGCATAAATTTGTAATTTTTTTATACAATTTTCAATAAATTCTTTCATATCCAAATTAACAATTGCAATACTGCTCCCACTAATTTGAGACGAAGACCAACTGAGCAAGTTATTTAAAAGTTCGCTTGTGTTGTTCACATTATTTTTTAAATCCATAAAGCAATTTTTAATATCATGTTCGCTAATTACATCATACATAATTAAATCTATTAATCCATAAATGGCATTTAAAGGCGATTTTAAATCATGTCCAATAATGGTAAAAAGTTTAGTTTTAATATTATCTAGCCGTTCTAGTTCTGCTTTTTGAGCCAATAATAGGTCTCTTGCTATTTTGAGTGAAGCGTGTACATTTACTCTCGAAAGCAATTCAATGCTATTAAATGGTTTGGTAAGATAATCTAAAGCTCCAACTTCAAAGCCTTTGAGAGTAGCATCCATTTCGGTTTTGGCAGTAAGAAAAATAACGGGAATATGTTTTAGAGTTGCATCTTGTTTGAGAAGTGTACAGGTTTGATATCCGTCCATTTCGGGCATCATAATATCAAGTAAAATCACATCGGGACTAAATTTTTTTGCCAATTCTATGGCTTGTTTTCCATTTGTTGCAAGCGAAGTTTCGTATCCGTTTTTAATTAAAATACTACCCAAAACTTTAAGATTATCAGGCAAATCATCAACGGCTAATACACGTATTTTTTTTTCTAAATCCATAACAAATTCACTGTAATTTTAAAAAAGTTTTTTAATTAAATGTGGTAATCTTTGTAAATCAAAAGAATCTATTGCAAAGTTTAAATCTGAAATGTAATGATGTGTTACAGAATTCTCTGCAAGATTTTTTTCTGCTTTGAGTTGCTCCAAAAATTCAGTTAATTCGACATGATTAAATCCTCCATCGGTTAAATCTTTATGGATTTGCGTTGCTTTAGATATTAAATTTACAGAAATATCAATTTGAGGAAAATCATTTATATTTAATATTTTCTTATCTTCAATATTTTTTATAGGTAAGTTTAAATTAGTATTTGAATTAAAATTCGATTTTAATTCTGAAATATTATTTGCCAAAAATTTAGATATGCAAGCAATCAAAGCTTGTTTTGAAACTGGTTTTGTTAAATAATCATTAAAATTTAAGGCTACAATTTTGTCTTGATCTTCTTTCATGGCCTGGGCAGTGAGAGCTACAATCGGAATATTACTCAAACTTGGCATTCTATTAATAGCTGATTTAGCTTCATAGCCGTCCATTTCGGGCATTTTGATGTCCATAAAAACCAAATCGAAAGGTTGCGATTTTAGTTTTTCTAAGGCTATTTTTCCATTTGCTGCTTCAGTTATTTCAAATCCGTATTTGTTTAAAAAACCTTTTACAACTTCTCTATTCATTGAAATATCATCAACCAATAAAATTTTTGCAGGTTCAAAGTGTATATCTTCCGGCAACATATCTATTTGTTTGCTACTTTCGGCAATGCTTCCAACCGAAATATCAAACAAACAAACTCTAAACGTACTGCCTTTTCCGTGCACACTATCTACTTCTAATCTGCCTCCCATTAGCTCAACCAAGCGTTTTGTTATGGTCAGTCCCAAGCCTGTGCCGCCATATTTGCGGTTGTCTTGTCCTTCTTGTTGGGTAAATGCTTGAAATATTTTATCAATATCTTTTTGTGGAATCCCAATGCCTGTATCAATAATTTCAAAATTAATATCCACCAAACTATCTAATTTGTCTTTGTAGTTACTACTCACTTTCAAAGTAACTTTGCCTTCGGCAGTAAATTTAATGGCATTGCCAACCAAATTAAAAATAACTTGTCGAAGTCGCAATTCGTCTAAAATCAACGATTTAGGCAGTTTATCGTCAATATCTAATACCAATTCGAGGTTTTTTTCAGTTGTTTTTACAGTAAAAACACTAATAATTTCTTCAAATAAATTTTTAGGATTTACGGCAGCCCATTGCAATTCAAATTTACCCGATTCTATTTTTGATAAATCCAAAATATCATTTATCAATCCCAATAAATTTTTGCCACTCGAAAGTATATTTTTGATATATGTTTTTTGCATTGGTTCATCAACCAAATCGTTGAGCAATTCGGCAAAGCCCAAAA
>JAAFJZ010000335.1 GCA_013298205.1 Cytophagales bacterium | reverse complement strand
ACTTTTTTTTTTCAAAACTATAAAAATATTATCATATGTTATTAAAAGAAATTTTCATTTTAAAGATTTTGTTCCATTTTAATTCATATTTTTGATTAAAGTTTGTTTTTACTTTCATTTACGTTAGCTTTTGATTCTTTTAAAGTTACAAAGCAACTTTTATTTCTTCTTAATCTATATTTATTATGCACATTTCTTACATGAGAATTAGTTTTTTTCTCTTTATTTTATCTTTTCAAGTGGCTTGGAGTCAAAACCAATTAATTCCCCAATCGAAATCAAAAAAAGCAATTAAATTTTTTCAAGAAGCCGAAACATTTATTAAAGAGAGAAACTTTTATTCTGCCATTGAATCATATTTAGATGCAATAAATAAAGATCCTAGTTTTGCAGAGGCTCATTTTAAGCTAGCCACTGCTTATAAAATTTTAGGTAAAGCAAAAGAAGCTCACTATCATTATGAACAAACTGTTCTAAATTCACCCAAAAGCACCGGGCTTTCTCCGTCCTATTTCTTTATATCAGAATATAAATTTAAGCAAGGTAAATACGCTGAGGCAAAAGAAGCAGCAGAGAAATATTTAGGTTTTAACCCTATCCATAAGCCATCGAGAGATATGGCAGAAAAAATAATTAAAACCAGCATTTTTGCTGAAGAAGCCGTGAAAAACCCTGTTGATTTCAAATCTGTACAACTTTCGGGCAATATCAATAAGTTTGCTTTTCAATATTTCCCAGTGCTTACGGCTGATAAAAAGTATTTGATTTTTACGGTAAGGCGGAATCTTTCGCCCCAAGCGCAAGAAGATTTGTATATTTCAGAATTTAAAAATGAGGAATGGCAAACCGCTCAAAGTATTTCTAACAATATAAATACCGAACTCAATGAAGGTACTTGTTCGATTTCTGCCGATGGGCATACGCTTGTTTTTACCTCATGTGGGCGTGCGGATGGCTTTGGAAGTTGTGATTTGTATATTTCTGATAAAGTAGGTGATTTATGGACAAAACCTGTGAACATGGGCGAAAAAATTAATTCCCATCTTTGGGAATCGCAGCCTAGCCTTTCGGCAGATGGCAGAATGCTTTATTATGTTTCTACACGCCCAGGAACCTATGGAAAAGAAGATATTTGGTTTTCACAAAAATCAGATTCAGGTTGGGCTTTTCCTAAAAATCTCGGTCCTTTGATCAATGGAAAAGATAGTGAAGTGGGCCCATGCATAATGCCAGACCAAAAAACCTTGTATTTTTCATCTGACGGTCATCCGGGTTTTGGCGGTTATGATTTCTTTTACTCACTCAAAAGCGACAGTACTTGGGGTAAACCCAATAACATGGGCTATCCTATTAACACAATGAATGATGAATCGTCTATTTTTGTAACAGCAGACAATAAAAGTGCCTTTTATTCAGTAGATTATAAAAATGGTAATTTCCTAGAAAAGTCTTTGATTTTTACTTTTGAAGTTCCTCAATCTTTAAAAGGGCTACACACTTCCAATTACACCAAGGGAAAAGTGAGGGACGCCATTAGCAAAAAAATGCTCTCCGCACAAATAGATTTAATAGATTTGAAAACTTCTCAAAAAGTACAATCTGTAAACTCTGATTCTATAAATGGCGAATACTTAATTGTGCTTACAGAAGGAAGTGAATATGGTTTATATGCTTCCAAACAAGGGTATTTGTTCAAAAGTTTTCACTTTGATTATACAGCTCAAAATTTCAATCAACTGGCTTTGGATATAGAGCTAGATCCGATAAAGGCAGGCAATAAAATTTTACTGAACAATGTGTTTTTTGAAACAGGTAAATATGATTTGGATTTAAAATCTAAAGTGGAAATAGATAAATTAGTGGCTCTGATGCTTCAAAATCCTAAAATGATGGTAGAAATATCTGGGCATACAGATAATGTAGGCTCAAGTGCAGACAACTTGGTTTTATCATCAAAAAGAGCTGCCGAGGTAGCCAATTATCTGGTAAAATTGGGGGTAAAGAAAAGTAATATCACATCAAAAGGTTATGCAGATACCAAACCCGTAGCTGAAAATGATACAGATGAAAATAAACAAAAGAACAGAAGAATTGAGTTTATTGTTAAGTAATAAGATTTTAAATAGCTTATTGTAATTGTAAAATATAGCGGATCAAAGCCAACAAATTTTTAAAGCAAAAAAGCCATCAAATCTTTTGATTTGATGGCTTTTTAATGTCGGGGTGGCAGGATTTGAACCTACGACCTCCTGCTCCCAAAGCAGGCGCGATACCGAGCTACGCTACACCCCGAAGTGTCTTTTTTGTGCGGAGAGAGAGGGATTCGAACCCTCGGTACCGTTGCCAGTACGTCAGTTTAGCAAACTGGTGCTTTCGGCCACTCAGCCATCTCTCCCTTCTCCCTTATCTTTATTTTCATAAAGGGAGTGCAAAGGTAGGGATATTTTTTTTATATCCAACAATTGATTGATTTTTTTAGCAAATAAATATTTAAAAAAATATTTATTTATTTCTTGCATTATAAAAAATGAATATTACCTTTGCATCCCCTTTTAGCCAAAAGGATTCGGGAGCTTAGCTCAGCTGGTTCAGAGCACCTGCCTTACAAGCAGGGGGTCACAGGTTCGAACCCTGTAGCTCCCACATATTTAAGTAAAATGAAGATTTTCCTTTTGGCACAATTTAAAGATGTAGTTCAATCCAACTACATCACTTTCCCCGAATCAATTGATTTTTTTACTATTAGAAATTCTTTAAAAGTTTCTTATCCCAATATTTCTTTACTTTTAGATTCTGCTCGATTCGCAACTGACGATTCTTTCCTAGACGAATCATTGCCTGTTCCATTAAATCAAAATATTTATCTTTTACCTCCAGGAAGTGGTGGCTGATTTTTCTTTTGTTTCTCATTCTCGTTTAGATTTAGCCAATTTGATTCAAGATTTTAGTCAAGCCCATACAGGAGCTATTGTGCTTTTTAGCGGAGAAGTAAGAAATTCACATCTAGGGAAAGATGTCTTGTATTTGGAATATGAAGCCCTCGAGCCTTTAGCAAATAAAATGATTCAAGCTATTATAGATGAAGCTTTTTTGAAATGGGATTTGCATAAAGTGCGTTGTGTGCATCGAATCGGAAAGGTAGATTGTGGCGAATCGGCTGTTGTCATCATCACTTCTTCGGCACATAGAAATGAAGCCTACCAAGCCAATCGCTATTTAATAGACAATATCAAATCAAGAGTTCCAATTTGGAAAAAAGAGTTTTTTACAGATGGCACACACACCTGGGGCAAAAGCAATTAAATTATGCCAAATACCAAAAGGGATTTAATCGGGTTGGTGCTTTGTGGCGGTGAAAGTACCCGAATGGGAAGAGACAAAGGTTTGATTTCCTTGGGTGAAAATAATTTAGCACAGCTTGCTTACCAAAAACTTTCAAGATTTTGTTCAAAAGTATTGATAAGCATTCGTGCAGAGCAAATTATTTCTTATTCATCTTTTTTTGATTCTCAATCCTTAATTGTAGATAATAATCTCTTTTCTGGTCCGTTAAACGGTAT
>JAAFJZ010000334.1:2499-3562 GCA_013298205.1 Cytophagales bacterium | reverse complement strand
CAAAAATCTCGTCTATATCACTTTTCTCCACCTTACCATAAAATACCCCTTCAGGATAAACTACCATTGCTGCTCCATGCGTGCATACATCTAGGCAACCAGCTCTTTGGGCTCTTACTTCAACTCTTAAATCGTTTTGAATTACTTTATTTTTAAAAAACTCAATTAACTCAAATCCTTTTAGTTCGCCACAAGATTCCCTACCATCTGCTCTTTGATTGGTGCAAATGAATATATGTTTTTGAAACTTCATTTTATAACTAATTATAAATCTTAAAAGAATACTATTTGCTAAGATAAAATTTAACTAGTGGGGTTTCAATATTATCTCTAGGTATAGCAGCATTATTTATTTCTTCAATTATTGAATTATCAATTAAATTTAATCGATTCAAATTGATTCCTTTTGAAAATAAATATTTTTGAATAATGGCTATTCTGGTTGTTGACAAAGTAAGATCAGACTCTGATTTAGCTAAATAACTTCCCAAGAATATTTTAATTTTAGGAGTTGATTTTAGAACTCTTACTAATTTGATTAAGTTGTTATTTGCTTCTGGAAGAATTTCGCTTTTGTTTACATCAAAAACAACTTCATAAGGCATTGAAACAAAAACTTCTGCTTTTTTAGAAGCACTAATTCCTTCCATTTCAGTTATTTCAAATTCTGTACGTCTATTCATTTCCGTGCCATTTTTTGTTTCATTTGTGGCTATTGGCAAAGTTTCACCCAAACCTACTGATGATAGACGACTTCTTTCAATGCCTTTATTTGTAAGATAAGTAACAACGCTTTTAGCACGAGATTCAGATAAAATTTGGTTACTTTCAGCTTTCCCAACATCATCCGTATGCCCAATAATTTTGATTTTAATGTCTTTATAATTATCTAATAAATAATATAAGTTTTTGAGTTCTATATTAGATTTGTCTGTAAGTTCTGAAGATCCTGTTTCATAAAAAACATTATTAAGTATGATTTTTGAACCTAATTTCATTTTTTTAAGCTGAACAGGTTTATTGACTGCCAAAGAACTAGAATCAGTTAGAGTGTCTTTGGGCG
>JAAFJZ010000334.1:0-2489 GCA_013298205.1 Cytophagales bacterium | reverse complement strand
GTTTTATCTTTATTAAGTGACATATTTTTTTTGTATTCGAACAAATCAGCTTGGGTAGGAATATTAATGTTTTCAGTATAATAAACATACCTGTTAGAACTAACATTGATGTTATATTCTTTACCAAAAGAAATAGGAACTACATATTTTCCTGTGTTTGGATTGTTGTTAATAATTTTTTCTACTTTTCCAGTAGTATTGTCCGTAATTGTAATTGCAGCACTAATAGGTTGTTGAGTTTCAGCATCAGTAATAAACCCCTTCAATACAATCATAGATGAAGATTGACTCGGTCTGTTTAAAACATAAATATCTTTTTCTCCATAAGTATCAGCACGATAAGAAGAAAAATAAGCTTTGGAACCATCTGCTGTGTAATTAAAGAAAATATCGTCATCTGCTGTATTGACTGGGTAACCTATATTTCTTGGTTTGCTCCAAGAAGAATCTTTTTCATTCTTAACTGAAGAGAAAATATCATATCCTCCAATACTAGAATGACCTTTGGAGCTAAAGAAAAGAGTCTTTCCGTCAGTGTGTATTATTGGAGCATCTTCATCATATTTTGTATTAATGGTTGGCCCAAGGTTGGTTGCTAAGCCCCAGGAGCCATCAGCTTGTCTTTTTGAAATATAAATATCTGTACCTCCAAATCCTCCTTTTCGATCTGAGGAAAAATAAATTAAATTTTCATCTGATGTAACACTTAGACTTGATTCCCAGCTTTTTCTAGGAAAAAGTTCTCCTTGCATTTTTACGGGTGTGCCCCATAAACCAGATTTTTGATCAGAAATCAAGATTTCTCCTCTTTGTGAACGTGAATCATTTGAACGATACATAAAAAGTTTTCTACCATCAGGAGAAAGACCTACCCCAGCATCATGCCCAGATGTATTAAGCGTTTCTCCTAAATTTTTTGAAGGACTCCAAGTGCCATTTTCATATTTTGAGGTATAAATATCTTCAAAATATTTACCATCCACAATATCTAACAATCCTCCAGTTGAATTGTCTCTTCTTGAAGTGAAAATCATTTCTGTTTCATCGGCAGAAACTATTGGAGCATAATCTGCAAATCTTGTATTTATATTTGCACCGGCATTTACTATCACAATTTCAACACTATCACTAACAAAACCTTTACCATTTTGACAATTTAAAATCAAATCTTCAACCTGTGATTTGGTAGCTGTTGGGGTAAATTTTTTAGGTTTCGATTCTAAAATTTTGATGTAGGTTTGGTAATATACTACTGCTTCATCAAAAGCATGGTTAAAATGTTTGGCTCTTCCCAAGAAAAAATCAAGATTTTTATTGTTATAATTTGCCTCTTTGGCTAATAAAAAGTGCTTCAAACATCTGCTTTTATTTGTACTTCTATAATAGCATAAACCTAATTTGTAATTTGCTGAGGGTGATGTTGGTTTGGTTTCTAAAATTTTTTCTAAAGAAGGTATTGCATTATCCCACTCATCAATTTTAATGTAACCATCTGCTAGTTTTTCCAGTTTTTTAGTATCAGCATCTATATTTTGTGAAAATAAAGAAGAAGAAATTGCAAAGAATACTAAAATAGTTAAATATATTTTTTTCATATTTTAATTTTAAAACATACAAATTAAATCATTTTTAAGATTAATTAAATAACAAATGGGTTTAATTAATTAAATTATTAGAAAGAAGTCGTTATTTACAAATTTTGAGTTAAGGCATGTATTCTACTTTTACTTTTAAATTTGCATTTTGAGGATTTACTTTGGTCCAAGCATCTGGTGACATTTTAACCACAACAGATGGTTGTGTATTTTCTTCCAATTTTCCAACTACCCTAACAAAAACATACTGACCAGTAAGTTCGTTACTTACTTGCAGAATTGTACCTATGGGTGCAGTTTTGTGTTTGGCTACGTATTTTTTTTCAGTTTCTAATGTTTCAGATTTAATTGCAACTCCCACTTCTATGTACCTTTGATAACCTGATACTGTTTTTATTTCCAGTGTATAAGGAACATTAACATTACTTACATTAAAAGGCGAACTAATATTATTTGAAAGTGTATTTTGTGTATTAAGCACCAAATTTTGTCCTTCCGAAATTTCAAAATTAGATATATTATTCCATGATCTTAAATCGTTAACTGATACATTATAAAGTCTTGAAATAGAAAACAAAGTTTGACCTTTTTCTACAATATGAATATTTTTATTGAAATTATTTGCAGAACTCATTGTTGAAACTTGCTCTTTAGTTTGAGGAAGAGAAATTGGTGAAACAACTGGAATAAATGGAACTTTTATTACACTACCAATTTGTAAACCTGACTCTTTTAAACCTGGATTTGTTGTGTATATTTCATCTAATTTGCATTTATAACGCTTTGAAATAGAATAAATAGTTTCTTTTGGGTCTGCTTTATGGATTACAAAATATTTGCCCGCATTTTCTTCCGTTTGTAAAGAATCATTTAATGCAAACAAAGAATTTTGAT
>JAAFJZ010000333.1 GCA_013298205.1 Cytophagales bacterium | reverse complement strand
TTAAGGTTTTATAATTTTAGTGCTTCTTCTAGTCCTTATTGGTTTAATTCAGGAATATCAATACCAAATGATACTTGGACTCATGTGTCTGTAACTTATACAAATTCTGTTTTGAGATTTTATATCAATGGTATTCCTTCAGCAAATACATTTAATGTTTCTTTTAATAATTCACCGGCTGGTAACGTAATTATTGGAAGACAAGGGAGTTCTGGGTCTTGTCAGTGTAATAAATTTAATGGTCAAATAGATGAAGCTCGTATTTGGAACATTGCTTTAGGAGCAAGTGATATATTGGCAAATATGAATAAAACCATACCCTCTACACTTACGGGTTTGGTTGCTAGCTATAATTTTAACCAAGGAATACCCAATGGAGCTAATGCTGGGCTTACAACACTTATAGATCAAGCAGGAGGCAATCATAACGGAACTCTTAATTCATTTGCACTTTCAGGTTCTATTTCCAACTGGGTAGGGGCAGTAACAACTATTACAGGCAACTATGCTTTCACTACCCCAAGCATCATAGGTATTTCAGGCACACAAACCGTTTGCTCAGGCGTAAGTACAACGATGAGCATCACAGCTACAGGAACATCCTTAACTTACCAATGGTACAGAAACTCAATTGCCAATTCTATTTCTGGGCAAACTTTTGCTACGCTTACGCTCACAGGTGTAACGGCTACAAGTGCAGGGAGTTATTTTGCCGTTGTTTCGGGAGCGGGTGGAACGGTAACTTCTAGTGGAATTAGTTTGAATGTAGGTTGTAACAATGCCTTGGATTTTGATGGGGTTAATGATGGTGTTAATTTACCAGCATCTGTCTCATTAAATAATTTGGCAACAAATGAATTCACTTTTGAAGCATTAATTAATTATCCATTTATTGGACAGGTTGCATCTATTTTAAGAAAAACAGGTGATTATAATTTTTTTATAAACAATGGTAAATTAAACATAGAAGTTTGGCCAAATGGAAATTCAGATATGCTTCAATATTCAGGTACAGTGAATGTACCCATAAATTCTTGGAATCACGTTGCGGTTACCTACAAAAACAATGTTGCAACTTTTTATATAAATGGTTCAAAAGAAGTAATATCTTCATCTTCATCATTTACAATTCCTCAAAACGATAATTTGAGTATTGGTTATAGTATTACCTTTTCCAATTATTATACAGGTCAAATGGATGAACTAAAAATTTGGAATATAGCTCTATCCGATTCAGATATAGATTTTAATAAAAATAGAAACATTGTATCTACTTTACCTGGATTAGTTCTTCATTATGGTTTTAACCAAGGTATAGCTGGAGGAATTAATACTTCTACTAATCAGATTCTGCCCACATTTGGAAATCTGGTAGGAACGCTCACTGGTTTCTCACTTTCTGGTGGAACTTCAAATTGGGTAAATTCAACTACCTCTATTACAGGCAACTATGCTTTTGCCTTACCAAGTATCACGGGTATTTCAGGCTCACAAACCGTTTGCCCAGGCGTAAGTACAACGATGAACATCACAGCAACGGGTACATCTCTAACTTACCAATGGTATAGAAACTCAATTGCCAATTCTATCACAGGACAAACTTTTGCTACGCTTACACTCACAGGTGTAACGGCTACGAGTGCAGGTAGTTACTTTGCAGTAGTTTCGGGTGTGGGTGGTTCTGTTACTTCTAGCGGAATTAGTTTGAGTGTAGCTAACTGCCAAACGGCATTGAATTTTGTTTCAAGTCCTATAAATTTAGTTTCACTTGGTAAAAATCCTTCATTTAGATTTAATAATACAGATAGATTTTGTATCAACCTTTGGTTTAAAACTACAGACAATACTGGATATAAGGTTTTACTCTCAAAAATGAATGAACAGGACGCTGGTACATTTGATGGCTATGAAGTTTATATGCTAAATGGTAAAATAGGCATTGCTTTTACTAACAGCACTGCTTTTGAAAATTATATATATGTAACTAGTTCAAATATTTATACTGATAATAATTGGCATAATGTTTCTTTCAATTATATGGGAAATATGGATGCAAATACAGTTCAAATTTATGTAGATGGTAACCTAGAATCAAATTTAGTTTTAGAAAATAAACTTAATGGCAACTTTAATAATGTTGATATTAACTTATCACTTGGTGGAAGAGGAATGGCGGATGTTGCTTCAAGATACATAGGCAATTTGGATGATGTAGCAATATTTAACACTTCTCTTACCCAATCTCAAATACGAAATTATATTTCTAGTCCACTTGTTGGATCTGAACCTAACCTAGTTGCTTTTTATAATTTCAATCAAAGTATTAATCCAGGAGGAAATAATGCAGGATTAATCAGTCTTCAAAACTTAACAAGTGTAGTAGGTATTAATGGGACATTGAGTGGATTCACATTAAATGGAGCTACTTCCAATTGGGTGTCTTCGCCTGTTCCTGTTATTTATACGCCCAGCATTACAAGTGTTTCTTCTAATCAAACCTTGTGCTCAGGTATAACTACAACCATGAGTGTAATTGCAACAGGCACATCTCTAACTTACCAATGGTATAGAAACTCTATTGCAAACACTCTTACAGGACAAACATTTGCTACGCTGACCCTTACTGGATCAACGGTTACCAGCTCAGGAAATTACTTTGCTGTAGTTTCGGGAGCTGGTGGATCGGTTACTTCAAGTGGAATAAGTTTGACCGTAAATCCATTGCCAAATATCTCTATTGCAGGAGCGAATTTGGTTTGCGTAGGTCTTAGTACGAACTTAACCGCAACTGGAGCAAGTTCTTATTTATGGAGTACAGGAAGTACAACCTCAATTATCAATTTTGCACCAATTGCCAATACAAGTTTTAGCGTTACAGGTACAAGTTTAGGCTGTCAAAGTATGGCTACTTATTCTGTAAGCATTACAGGAATTCCAACCGTTACAGGATTTGCGAGCCAAAACCCAATTTGCTTAGGTCAAAGTACTACACTCACGGGTGCAGGAGCGGTTTCGTATTCATGGACAGGAAGCATTTCTAATGGAATCGGATTTACACCTAGTACCGCTGGTATTTTCCCTTACACCGTAACAGGAACCAATGGAGCTGGTTGCACGAATACGAACATTGTAACTTTAACAGTAAATTCTTTACCAGTTGTAAGCGGTTCAGCCAATCCAGCTACCATTTGTGCAGGACAAACTACTACTTTCTCAGGTGCAGGAGCAAGCTCATATACATGGAGCGGAGGCGTAACGAATGCTACAAGCTTTAGCCCAAGTCTTACAGGAACTTATACCGTAACAGGAACAAATGCAAACGGATGTCAAAACACGAATACAGCAACTGTTACCGTAAATCCATTGCCAAGTTTGAGCATTTCTGGATCGAATTTGGTTTGCCTAGGTTTTAGTACGAACCTTACCGCAACGGGCGCAATTTCCTATTTATGGAGTACAGGAAGTACAACCTCAATTATCAATTTTGCACCAATTGCCAATACAAGTTTTAGCGTTACAGGTACAAGTTTAGGCTGTCAAAGTATGGCTACTTATTCTGTAAGCATTACA
>JAAFJZ010000332.1 GCA_013298205.1 Cytophagales bacterium | reverse complement strand
AAAAGAGGATTTCCAGATTCTAGTACATTCAAATCTTTTTTTAGTAGAAATGAGTGAATCTGGACCTATGACATTGCGTGGTAAAGATTCTATTTTAGAAATACCTATAGAAGTGCTTTTCGTAGAGCCGAGCGAATTTACTTTTTGGAAATGGAAATCAAATTCTATGCCTAAACACTTATCTTACATTTATTCTCCAGGAGAAAGTATTTACCAAACTGCAAAATCAGGTAAATTTGAATCGGAAGAAAAACTTTACCATAGCTTGGGAATTAATTTTATTCCTGCCGAATGCAGAAATGGCAGTTTTGAATTAGATAAAAATTTTGATGCTACTAAATTGGTACAATACGCAGACTTGACAGGTATTTTTCATGCGCATAGTACGTATAGCGATGGCAAACACACTTTGCGGGAGATGGCGATATCGGCTAAGGAAAAAGGCTTTTTGTATTTAGGCATCACCGACCATTCTCAATCTGCTTTTTATGCTAATGGCTTAAAACCAGACAGAATTATAGCACAACATGCTGAAATAGAAATGCTTAACAAGGAACTTTTTCCTTTTGTAATCTTTAAAGGTATAGAATCTGATATTCTCAATGATGGAGCTTTAGATTATGAAGATGAAGTTTTGCAAACATTTGATTTTGTAATCGCATCGGTGCATTCCAATTTGAAAATGAATGAAGAAAAAGCCAATTTAAGGCTAATTAAAGCCATAGAAAACCCATATACCACCATGTTAGGACATCCTACTGGAAGGTTGTTGCTCAAAAGGGAAGGCTATCCTATAAACCATGACAAGATTATAGATGCTTGTGCTGCCAATAAAGTAGCGATAGAAATCAATGCCAACCCTTGGCGTTTGGATATAGATTGGATTTGGGTACAAAAAGCCCAAGATAAAGGCGTAATCATTTCCATCAATCCCGATTCGCATGAAAAAGAGACTTATAATGACATGAAATATGGCATTTGGGCTGCAAGAAAAGGCGGACTTTTAAAAGAAAATACCTTAAATGCCCAGCCAATTGAGTTCATTCAAAAGTGGTTTGCAGAGGGTAAATCAAAATGAGTTTTAATTTAAATTCGTTCTTAATCAGATTCTAAATTACGATTTCGGTGAACTAATTACATGTAGGAATTGTAATATTGTAAAAATAAACAACTCAAATTATGAAATCTCTCATTAGACTTAAAACCTCTTTGCAGGAAAATATACAAGAAATACTCAATCAACAAATTGAGATGGAAGCACATTCGTCTGCTACCTATTTGTCATTATCAGCTTGGGCTAGCCAACAAGGTTTGGTAGGTGTGGCTACTTACTTCAAAAAACAAGCAGCAGAAGAAACCATGCACATGATGAAGATATTTGATTATATCTGCGAAATGGGTGGAATAGCTATTTCTCCAGAAGTAAAAAATGTACCTTCAGGATTTGATTCGTTAAAAACGATTTTGGAATTGGCTTTAGAAAGCGAAATCAAAATTACAGAGTCTTTTAATAAAATAATGGACGCTTGCTATAAATCTAAAGATTTTCAAACAGCTACGTTTTGTACTTGGTTTCTAACTGAGCAAATGGAAGAAGAACAACAAGCAAGAAGAGCTTTAGAAATTCATGATTTAATTGGGTTTGAATTTGACGGACTTTTCAAAATAGACCACCAAATTGGCAAACTAATCGCTGAATAATTATTTACTATGCTTTCTTTTGGATTTTAAGAAATTCAAAAGAAAGCATTATTTTTTTGGAGGCAACATGATACTTGCGCACTTTCTACAAGTTCTTTTTTCTACACTTTCATAAAAATGGTTCATTACCTTAGGCAGTTCCGAAACAATATCTTTGAGATTGATATAATCCTGATGTAAAGGCTCACCACAATTCTCGCAATACCAGAAAAAACCATCTTTTTCACCTGCGTTTCTGTGCTTTTCGATTACAATTCCGATAGTATTTGCAGGTCTTACTGGGCAGTGAGGTACACGTGGGGGCAAAAGAAACATTTCACCTTGCTTAATAGGAATGATTTGCACATTTCCATCTAACATAATTTTAAGTTCTATATCTCCTTCCACTTGGTAAAAAAGCTCTTCTCCTTCATTATAGTGAAAATCTTTTCGGCTATTGGGGCCACCTACCACCATGACGATAAAATCTTGGTTATCAATATAAATTTGCTTGTTACCTACTGGAGGCTTGAGCAAATGTCTATTTTCATCTATCCACTTGGTAATCGAAAATGGGGGTAATAAATTCATATTTCAATCAAAAGCAACATTTTTTGTTTTTCAAAAATTAACTCTAGCTATAAAGCTCAGCTATTTTTTGCATAAATTTTTTATTTTTTTGGGTTAATAAAACTAGATTATTTTTGCAAGCTTGAATAACGCATAAATAACAGCTCCCAATATCGTAGTTTGGCTAAATACAAAGACAAAAACCCATTTAATAATATCTGCTTTGGCTTCATAAATAGAAGCATTTAGCTGTGCGGTGGAAGCTGATAAATCAGATTTTGTAACTAATTCTTTACTTAATTCATCTTTGAGTTCAAGTTTTTTTTGCAATGCTAAGTCTGTAGCTCTATTCGAAATAGCCGCAATTGATTTTTCTATCAAAAACGATAACTTTTTTGCTTTCTCTGAAGGCAACTCGGTCTGTAAAAAATCATCTATTTCTCTAGGAAGTTGATACGCAACCATAAAACTTTTTTTTACAAATATAAATAAATTATCGTTACATATAAAATGTATATTAGTAGCTATGTAGAAAGAAAAGAAGGTTCAAAATTTCAAATACGTATTTTCGACCTCAAATGAAAATAAATATTCCAAACCTGTAGTGGATGGAGTAAAACTAGCTCATGAGAAACAAATGTGGTTTAATCTTGGAAAAGATACAAATTAGTTTGTATGTGAGTAAAAACATAACCTGTAACTGAGGGCTTTTATTGAATTATATTTTGATAAATTTTTTTTACCCGTGCGGTTTTATCGGGAAATAAATCTTTGCCCTTTGATTGTGCTAAAAATGACAATATCTCAGCTTGAGTTTTAAGATAAGGCTCTTGAGATTGTGGTATTTTTGATGTAATTTTTAGCATAAAGTTCTTATTTTTTAGTTCGTTAAAGTAATTGTGTTCTCTTTTGTGTCTATGCAAAATTTTGTTTCTTCTAAAAAATCAAGTCCCAGTAAACCGTTGTAATCTGAAAATATTCCATGAGCAAGAAAATCATAAACTTGAATTTGAAAATTATACTTTATTAAACCAAGTGAAGAAAATGAATTGATTTCAAAAACTTCGGTTTCGATTATTCCATTTTCAGTTTCAATTTCTACGCTACCAATATTATCTTTCAAGTCGTATCCTAATAGATACAAAGCGTTGCTATCAATGGTTGTATTGGTTGCTCCTGTATCTAAAATCATTTTCAACTCGAATTTTTCGTCAATTTCTACATTTACAATTATGAGACCGCTTTCTGGTTCACGTTTAAACTTGAATATCATTTTTGAATACGATTGAATATTCCCGTAATTTTTCTAACTGGTCGAAACGAAC
>JAAFJZ010000331.1 GCA_013298205.1 Cytophagales bacterium | reverse complement strand
CGTACTTTTCTGAAATCAAAAGCGTACGCATAGGCACCATTTCTTTGTTCACATTGGGTACTTCTATACCAATTGTGCCTTTTCCAGGAATTGGAGCTATAATTCTTATACCCAAAGCTGCTAAACTAAGAGCTATATCATCTTCCAAACTTTTGATTTTTGAAATTCGTACCCCTGCTTGAGGTACCATTTCATATAAAGTAACTGTCGGCCCTATAGTTGCTTTTATTTTCTCAATTCCTATACTATAATTACCAAGGGTTTCTACTATTTTGTTTATATTGTCGTTTAACTCATCTTCATTCACATGGGCTTTTGTAACTCCATAATCTTTTAATAAATCTATTCCTGGGTATTTGTATGAAGATAATTCTAATGTCGGGTCAAAGTCGCCCATTCCTGTAGGGTCAAAATCTGTAATAGTAGCGGGTTCTTCAGGAATAACGATTGATTTTTCTGTTCCTGTATTTACAGCTTCTACATCAGTGTTATGGGCTAAGGTTTCTACACTTTCCAATATAGGTTCAACCTTATTTTCTGTAATTTCAAAAGCAATTTTCCCACCTAAAACCGTTTTCATAGGTGAAACATTGATTTGGCTGGGAATGGTATTTTCTACGGCTAGGGTTTCGTTACTCGCCTTAATTTCTACATCGTTTTCGATATAGCTTTCATATTCTTCCTCATCTTCCAAACCGATTTTCTCTTCTGTTGTTTTGGGTACTAAATTTTCACTTACACTCATCTTGCTTTGCGCAACGGGTTTGTTTCCCCATTCGATTTGGGTAATATTATAAAAATAAATAATGAAGGATAGCAACATAAAGCCCAAAGCCAAAAATGTACCCCAACCCACCAAACTATCAGCCCAAACAGCCATCTCGTAACCAATGCCTCCGCCTAAAAAGCCAATATATTCTGCACTTTTGCTTACAAAAGCCATAAAGCCAAACAGTAAGCTTAACCAAAAAAGAAAGAATATACAGAAAGTTGTTAAGCTTTTTAACGAAATGGGTTCGACACGAAATACGATTTTAAAGCCAGTAAAAAATAAAATGGGCATCAACAAAAATGAAGAAATGCCAAACCATTTATAAATCAAGAAATAAGCAATGTTTGCACCCGTGAGTCCGAGCCAATTTTCTATTTCCTGTCCAGAATCTTTTACGCCTGTTTCTCTTAACGCTTCGATTACACTTTGGTCAGCAAAACCTGTGAAAGGGTAAGATAATAAGGCTATTGTGCAAAAAATGCTTACAGATAATAAGAAAAAACCTACTGCCAAATGAAATCTTTTGTCAGATAAGAAACCTAAATTGAAAGTTTTTTTTTCCTTTTCAACTTCGTTTTCAGTACCTTTTACTTTCGGTTCTTTTTCCGCAGGTTTGGGTTCTTTGGGGGTATTTTTTCGGAAACTTTCCGCCATTTGCAAATGTATATATTTGAAGCAAAGTTAATCAAACAAAAATAGCTCAAACTATGGAATGAGAAAATATTTTTAGCAAAGCCCATATACTAACTGCAAGCTAATTTTATATATTATTAAAATTAGTCAACCTATTTTAGGCAATGACACTTCTGCCTGCACTTGTAATGGATAGTTTTCATTACTTTGCATGGCTAATCTAACTTTATGTTGGAATAATAATGCTGTTTTTCGATTTACTCCAACTGTCTTAGCTAATTGCTCCGCTGATATTTTAGTAGCAGAACTCATCTTAAAAACCATCAAAAATGCCTTTTCAATTCCGAATTTAACATTATGAAATATGGTATTGGCTGAAGGCGATATTTTAAGTTCACAATTACCACATCTTTTGTGATAAAGAGTAGAGCAACTATGTTCTTTGGTAGAATCACAATGAGGACATCTAAAACCATCACTCCATTTCTGGTGCGCTAGATAAGAAAAACAGGCTTCTTTTTCCCTAAACCGCTCTTGGAATTCTGTCTCATTTTGCCCTTTAAAAACTGTAAACTCATTCATTTTGTCAAAATTTCGTTTTTCAAATATATGAATTATTATCTAACAGCAATAATGCAGGAATCACTAAATATTTTTTTGTCCATGCGTTTGAAATAAAAAAGCCTTTTACAATCTTTTTACAGACGATAAAAGGCTTTTTAAATAATTAGATTTAAGCTTTTAAATCGTGATTGGAACTTTTAAATCTACCATTCTTTCAGACAAATTACCATGACCGATATATTTGTTTCTGTCAGTGTTGTTGTAGTTTTTATGAGCAATAATAGCCCAGCAAGTAGAAGAACCATTTGCAGCTATATCAACAGACCAACGAAGGAATATTTGCCACATTCTAAACCACCATTCGCCATATTTACTTACAACATATTCTTTGTTTTTTTCCCAGTTGTAATACCAAGCATGAATAGTGTGAGAGTAATGAATACCTACGTTTTCCACTGTATTAACTTCAAAATTAGCATCTTGCAAGCTTTGTGTTAAGAAACCAAGTGGAGTAGAAGCATCTGCACCAGAGAAAATATACTCATTCATATACAATCCCCAAACTAAATCTTCCCAATGAGGTCCTTTGGTTAATAAACCTGGATTGGCTCTTAAACCAGCTTGTTGTAAGTACAACATACCATCATCATTTAATAAATCATAAATCTGGTTGATGAAACGTTGGAATTTACGAATCCCTACGTGCTCGCCCATTTCTAAGCAAGTTATTTTATCAAACTTTACTTTAGGAATGTCTCTGTAATCCATTCTCCAAACTCTCGCTTTATCTTGTACTCCGTGCGATTTAATTTGGTTCATACCCCAATCGTGTCCTTCTTGTGCGATAGTAACACCTGTAGAATCAGATCCAAAATGTTTTGCTGCGTAAGTAATTAAAGTTCCCCATCCACAACCTATATCCAAATGTTTGTCACCTGGTTTCATGTGAAGTTTTTGGCAAACCATTTGCATTTTACGGTCTTGAGCTTCTTCTAAAGTTTCTTTTTTTACATCCATCCAAATACCGCTGGTGTAAACCATTCTTGGACCTAAAAATGAAGAAAAAAAGTCATTTCCTCTGTCATAATGTTCTCTTACGATTCTTTCATCTTGTGATTTAGAGTGAATTAAAACCTCAGGAATCATTCTTGTAAAGAAAAATTTGATGTGATGAGCTGTAAGTGTATAATCAAAATAGGTATCACGAACTTTCATGAAATCTTCAAAATTTCCTTTCAAATCTATTCTTTGATTACAATAATCTTCAACAAAATGACCAAAGGAAGGCTTTTTTCCTGGTTTATATCGAGCCTTCATTGCGTCTGTTTTGGGCACGATAAAATCTAATGCGTTACTACTCATAATATGGTTTAAAGTTTTTTTTGCAACAAAAGTAATAAAAAAAAATTAAAATGTTGTTTCTACGTAGAGTTTTGTTAAAAGATTAACAAAAAAGTAAATTTTAGTTTTTATTGTTATAGTTTATATAAATTAAGTGGCTCTTCGCTAAAAATTGTGGAAAGTTAAAAATGTTTAATTTTGTGGATGGAAAATTCGTTGAGCACATCAGTATTAGAAGAGCTATTTGAAATAACATCACCTTGGCTTATAGATTCAATAAAA
>JAAFJZ010000330.1 GCA_013298205.1 Cytophagales bacterium | reverse complement strand
TAAAATGTTTGGTGCTTTGGGCAAAAACGGAATTAATGTTGTAGCCATTGCTCAGGGCTCCTCTGAATATAATCTTTCGGTTGTAATCGAAAAAAGCCATATTGCCAAAGCATTGAACTCATTGCATGAAGCATTTTTCCTTTCGGGAACTAAGGCTTTGAATATATTTTTAGTTGGTTTGGGATTAATAGGGAGCACTTTGCTGAAACAAATGAAAAAAACAGCTAAGTTTTTAGAAGAAAATCGCTCATTGCGGATTTACGTTACTGCAATAGCCGATACCAAGGAAATGCTTTTTGAAGATGATATTTTGATGAATGCTACCGAAGGCAAAGATTTGCTCAAGCAATCAAAATCTACCGAAAAAATGGATATGGCTACTTTTGTTGAGAAAATGAAAGGATTAGACTATGCAGGCTCTGTTTTTGTAGATTGTACATCAAGCAAAGAAGTAGTGAAGCATTATCCACAAATATTAAAAAGTGCTATTTCTATCGTAACGCCCAATAAATTAGCCAATTCGGGAACTATGAAGGAGTACAAAGAGGTTCAAAAAGCAGCCCATAACCATGGAGTGAAGTTTTTGTATGAAACCAATGTAGGGGCAGGATTGCCAGTAATTGGAGCTTTGAAAGATTTGGTAAATAGTGGAGACGATATTTTAAAAATAGAAGCTATACTTTCAGGTACACTTTCTTTCATTTTCAACCATTTCAAATCGGGTGTGAGATTTGTAGATATTGTAAAGCAGGCAAAGGAAAAAGGTTTTACTGAACCCGATCCTAGAGATGATTTGAGTGGAATGGATGTGGCGAGAAAAATCTTGATTTTAGCAAGAGAAACTGGTCTTTCAATAGAACTTGAAGACATAGAAATAGAGCAAATACTGCCTAAATCTTGTGAAAAGGCCAAATCTGTAGAAGATTTCTTTAAAGCCTTAGAAGATGAAAATGCGTATTTTGATAGCATGCTTAAAAATGCGGAATCTCAAGGAAAAGTTTTGCGTTTTATTGCAAGCTTAGAAAATGGAAAAGCCAAAATTTCTCTTCAATCTGTTGATAATCAGCATCCTTTTTATAGCTTATCGGGCAGTGATAATATTATCTCATTTACGACAGAGCGTTATAAAGAAAGACCCTTGGTCGTGAAAGGTCCTGGGGCAGGAGCGGAGGTTACTGCAGCTGGTGTGTTTGCTGAAATTATTGGTATTAATGGAAATTTAGGCTAAAGTTTTATTGTTTAAATTGCTCTTCATTCATGCTCCCATTAATTGTACTTAAAATTGGCTCTTCATCTATTACACAAGTAAATGGTGAGCTTGATGAAGCCGTAATAGCTTCTGTAGCTAAACAAATTTCGGAGCATAAAGATAAATACAGATGGCTTATCGTTTCTTCTGGAGCTGTAGCCTGTGGCAAAAAATATATTCAAAATTACGATAGAAGTTTAAGCAAGAAAAAAGCAGCCGCTTCTGTCGGCAATCCACTCTTGATGGCAACTTATTCCAAATATTTTGCCCAATATAACATTTGTGTAGGTCAAAGTTTGTGTGAAAGAGAGCATTTTTCAGACAGAAAACGTTTTTTGCAGCTCAAAGACACCCTTCAAATGCTCTGGGAAAGCAATATTATACCCATAGCCAATGAAAATGATGTGGTAAGTAGTTTGGAATTGAAATTTTCTGACAATGATGAGCTTGCAACCTTGATGGGAATAGGTTTGGAGGCAGATACTATTTTATTTGGAACTTCTGTGCCCGGACTTTTGGACGCTGAAAAAAAAGTAATTAGAGAAGTAAAACAGGTCAATGACCAAGTACTTTCTATGGCGACAACCGAAAAAAGTTTCGCTGGTTTAGGAGGTATGACATCCAAACTCACTTTTGCTCGTTTGGCCACACGATTGGGAATAAAAGTGCATATTTTTGGCTTAAAAGATTTCAATAGCATTAATCAAGTACTTGAAAACGAAGTTGGTACATTTTTTAGTCCACAAGCTAAAACCATAAGTGCTAGAAAAAAGTGGCTCGCTAGTGGATGTTTGGTGTCAGGAAAAGTAAGTGTAGATAAAGGAGCAAGTAAAGCTCTTTTAGAACGCAAAAGCTTGCTAGCCGTAGGGATTACCGAAATAGCAGAAGATTTTGCACAAGGGGAAATTTTTGAAATCTACAATGACAAAAATCAAAGCATAGGTTTAGCCAAGAGTAAACACAACTCTTCTCAAATCAAGAAAAATCTAAAAACTAAAAATTTTGAGGTAGCTCATGCAGATGAGATTATTTTGATTTAAAAATGTTTTTACCTTAAATCATTCACTGCTATACCTTTGTATTTCGTTTTGTCAAATACAAAAGTCTTATCTTCTATTTGGGCTGGATTTTTTACAAAGTTGCTGATTACATAACTATAGCGATTGCCATTTTTTTCAAACATCTTCCAAGATTTTATGGTTTTACTTTTTTTGTCAATGATGATTTTGATTTTAAAAATCTGTTTTTCCTTATTTTCAGGAATTAACTCAATAGCTTCTAAGCCTAACTTTACATTTCCTTCTGGAATAATTCTATATTTATAGCCTTTTTTGTATAAAGAATAAATTTTTGTAGGAGATATTTCATCATCTTCAGGTGAATAATCAGAAATGTTTACTTCATTTTCATCTTTCATATAAGTCCAAACAGTTGCTCCATTGTTGATTATTTCTTGGCCATCCATAATCAACTTAAATTTTTCACCTTTTACCGAAATTTCTCCTTTATACGTATCTTTCAAATTGTTTTGTGGGCTTTCTAAAGTATAAGAAAATTGTGCTATAAAGGAAATCATTTCTTTATATTTTTTGCCAACTTCCTCCATTAAAACCTCTGCTTTGGGGTCGTTTTGGGCTTTTAAAGACTGTAATGAAACTAAAAAGCAAAAAGTTAAAATGAAAAAATAGCGTGTAGTTTGCAACATTGCGAGTGGATTTTAATTGTGCAAAAGTAGCTGAATTTTTGCTTTTATTTGACTAAATTATCCTTTTTTTTGTCTATTTTTAAATCTTCACCAAAGTAATACCCGCACCACCAAAATCTACTGGGCCGTCTTCCATTTTGGCACTGGGAAATATTTTTTTGATTTGGGTACGAATTATATTTCTCAAAACGCCATTTCCTTTGCCATGTATAATCTCTAAAGAATTGATATTAAGTAGAATAGCTTCATCAAGCCAAGAGTCCATAAACACCATCGCTTCTTCTGCTCTCATACCTCTAATGTCAATTTTAGATTCAAAGCTGGCTCTTTTACCTACCCAATCTGTTGATTTGCCTTTAGGTTTGGTATTTCCTTTTTTTTGTACTTGGGCTTTTGTTAGCCTTGACATTTCTACGATTGTGGTTATTTCCCCAATGGCTACCATTGCTTTTTGGTTGGGAAATACTTGTAAAACTTCTACCGAAACCGCATTTTCATCTAGCAAAACCCAATCACCCACTTCAGCCAAATAATCAATTGATTTTACTTCTTTAGGCTTATTACCTACTTCTTGTTCGAGCTTATTTTTCTCAATTGCGATATGATTCCGCAGCTTATTGATTTCTTCTTTTTTCGCCTA
>JAAFJZ010000336.1 GCA_013298205.1 Cytophagales bacterium | reverse complement strand
CATCAAAATCATACCTCTCGACTCGATTCCTTTGAGCATTTTAGGGGCTAAATTTGCCAAAAGACTCACTTTTTTACCTATTATTTCTTCTGGTTTGTAATGAAGTGCGATTCCACTCACCACCGTTCTTTGGTCTATTCCTGTATCCAAACTTAGTTTGAGCAATTTATCGGTTTTGGGTACGACTTCTGCATGGGTAATTGTAGCGGTGCGGATGTCAAGTTTGGCGAAATCATCGTACATGATTTCTGTTGCCAAAGGTTTTGTAATTTCAGGTATTTTGGTGGCCGATATTTCCATTTGCTGAGCTATTTTAGTTTGGTTGAGCTTTTCGATTTGGGTGTCAATGCTTTCTTTTTCAAGTTTTTCAAAAAGCAATTCTGGTTTGTTGAGTACTTTACCTGATTCTAAAACAAAGTTTTTTATGTTTTTGTAATTTAAAGCATTAGCCTCTACATTAAGCATTTTTGCAAGTTTTACGGTAGAAAATGGCATAAAAGGTTCCATCAATCCCGTTAATTTAGCAGTAATTTGCAAAGAATGATACAGAATTGTTTGCACCAAGGGCATATTATCTGTTTTTTTCCAAGGCTCGTTTTCTTGCAAGAACTTATTTCCTATTCTAGCTATTTCTATCAATTCAAATAAAGCATCTCGAAATTTGTAATTTTCTATGTTTTCTGAAATTAAGTTTATCTTAGCAATTAGCTCCAAATTAAGCACTTCAATACCAATGGATTGAGCTAAATCTAAATTATTTTGAGGTACAATTCTTTCAAAATATTTATCTGTAAGCACCAAGGTACGGTTGATGAAATTTCCTAATATGGCAACCAACTCGTTATTGTTTTTGGCTAAAAAATCTTTCCACGTAAAATCACTGTCTTTGCTTTCGGGTGCCATGGTCGTAAGCACGTAGCGCAAAACATCTTGTTTTTCAGGAAAATCTACCAAATACTCATGCAACCAAATTGCCCAATTGCGAGAAGTAGAGATTTTGTCTCCTTCCAAGTTCATGAATTCATTTGCAGGTACAGCATCTGGCAAAATATATTCCCCATGCTCCATTAGCATAGCTGGGAAAATAAGGCAATGAAATACAATATTGTCTTTACCTATAAAATGCACGAGTTTGGTGTTTTTATCTTTCCAATACAAATCAGAATTAACAGCTTGATTTATATTGTTTGGCAAGTTTATCGTATTGGATTTCAACAACTTATTCTTTCTTTCTTCTACTAAAACCTCACCTAGTTCATTTGTAAAAGTGATATAACCAATAGGAGCATCAAACCAAACATACAACACTTTTCCTTCTGTATCGGGCATCGGTAACTTCACTCCCCACTCCAAATCTCGGGTCATGGCTCGTGGGTGAAGCCCTTGTGTGAGCCAAGATTGACATTGACCCAATACACTTGGTTTCCATTCTTTATGGCTATTGATATATTTTTCGAGTTGGGGTTGTAATTTATCGAGCGGTAAATACCAATTTTTGGTTTCTTTTTTGATGGGAACTTCTCCCGAAAGTGCCGATTTGGGGTTTATCAATTCTTCAGGACTCAACGAGCTTCCACACTTTTCACATTGGTCACCATAAGCGTTGGCATTATTGCAATTCGGGCAAGTGCCTGTAATATAACGATCTGCGAGAAATTTCTGGGCTTGTACATCAAAATATTGCTCGCTTATTGTTTCTTGAAATGAACCTTTATCATACATTTTTTTGAAAAAGTCTTGCGAAACTTGATGGTGTCTTTTAGAGCTTGTTCGGGAATAAATATCAAATGAAATCCCAAATTCTTCAAACGATTTCGAGATTTGCTTATAGTATTTATCTACCACTTCTTGCGGAGTAAAGCCTTCTTTTTTGGCTTTAATCGTGATTGGCACTCCATGTTCATCAGTACCACTCACAAAAATTACGTCTTTTCCTTGGCTCCTCAAATAGCGCACATATATATCTGCTGGTAAATAGCAACCTGCCAAATGCCCAATGTGTATCGGCCCATTGGCATAAATTAAAGCAGTGGTTACAGTATATCTTTCAATTGTAGAAGCGTTCATTCTGGGAAATAAGGTAATTTTTTGGGCAAAGCTAACGAATTAGCAAAGTGTTTAAACTGAAAAACAAAAAATCTAATTTAATTAAAAAATATAAATTTATCTCTCTAAAGCGGTATAACCCGCTTTACCAATTGCGGCAATGAGGCTTTCTTTAGAAACTTGAGTAGAATCAAAGGTTATAGAAGCTATGCTGTCTGAATATACAACCTTATTTTCTTTTACCCCTTCGGTCTCCTTTAAAGCCGATTCGATGCTTTCGGCACAGCCATTACAAACCATTCCTTTGATTTGAAATTTTTTCATACATAAGCCTGAAGTTGATTCTGTATTTTTATTGCAAGCAAAAAAAGTAACAGAAATGAAAAACAAGGGAAACAATATTTTTTTAGCAAGTTTCATTTGATAATATGTTAAATAAGAAATTTATTTTTGAGTTCTTGGCTTGGAATCATACAAGAATCTTTTTTCCCAAACCATTTATACCTGTTTTTGGAAACCCAAATATAAAGTTTATCTCTAAAAAAACGTGGAATAACTTTTAAAATATACGCCAATCTATACCAAGAACCTAAAATAATCCCGATTTGAATTACAGCTTGAGAATGAGTATAAACTTTATCTTGAAAAATTAATATCACAGTTGATAAGTCAGCATGAGCATTAGAATGTTTTGACAATAAATTTTGTCCTATTTCGTTTTGTTGCGCACAAAATCGAAATTGATTTTTAGTATCTCGCTTGATAATCCACTGTACAGTAAAATTGCACAAATTGCATTCTCCATCAAATAAAACTATTGGATTGGTCATATTATGAAATTAAATCTAAATGTAGGAAAAATATTTCTCTTACATCCATTCCCAAGCGGTTTGATAAAAATTATTTTCTTCGCAAAATTGAATAAATTGGGCATAAAAAGGGTCTTTGGCCAAAGTAGCTGCATCACCCACTACCACCAATTTATGTCTTGCACGTGTAAGGGCTACATTCATACGCCTTACATCACGCAAAAACCCAATCTTGCTTTCGGTATTGCTTCGCACTAGCGAAATATAAATTACATCTTTTTCATTGCCTTGAAAAGAATCAACAGTGTCTATTTCCCATTCCTTAGGTAAAAGTTGTTCCAAACGAATGGTTTGCTCTTTGTATGGTGAAATAATTGCCTTGCTTAATTCGGCTGCTAAAGGATGCAAATCAATGTTTTCTTTGATATGTTTGGCTACAAACTTGGCTTCTTCCATATTAAAATAGCTGCGACTGATGTTGTCTAATTCCTCATCAAACGAGCATCCCGATGTATCAATAAAAGTAATAGCCACACCCAAATCCAAAGCAATAGCTTGGTCAGATTTTAATTTGTTTTCATAAAAATATTTAGAAGAAAAAGCCGCAATATCAGGGTGCATACGATATTGTGTATCAAGCAGATAAGTTTGATTAAGTGATTGTAAAACTTGCTCCATGATCGATTTATCAAGACCTAATCTTAT
>JAAFJZ010000033.1:1818-11942 GCA_013298205.1 Cytophagales bacterium | reverse complement strand
ATGTTGCAGATTTTGATGGTGATAACTTTATGGATTTTGTATTTGCAGGCGACCAAAGAGGAAAAGTTTTGTTTGTTCAAAATATTTCTGACGTGGGTCAACCCAAAATTGCTGAACCTTGCGCAAATTCTTCTAGTAATCAACAATACAGAATGTGGCCTACTTCAGATTTAAACATTCGTGTAGGTGTAGGTGAATTGAATGGGGATGGCAAAATAGACGTATCTATTGGTGTGGGTGCAGGTTACAATGATTTTAGATCTTTAATTAGAGCAAAAAATGTTTCTACTCCACCAGCACCAGGTGAAAAACATGGAGTTTTAAGTTTTAATAGTGCATTATCTGGTGAAAATGTAATTACTGATGACCAAAGGTTTACTTACTCCAAAGGTCCAGTAGGCTTTCTACCCAACAATATTGATTTAAAAGATTTAGATGGTGATAACAAACAAGATTTAGTAACTTCTTTACAAGATACTACATTCCTAATGGTAACCAAAAACACAGGTTATGCATATGATGGTAATTCAGTAGCGTCATTTTCTACCACATCAAGTAGTATGGCTTTATATACTCTTCCTGGGCTTTCTCCAAGCTTAGCAAGTAGAATTGCTGATTTTAATTTAGATGGAGCACCAGATGTGATAACTTTTGGCTCTCAAGGAGTAGTTGCTAACCTTGGTTTAGTAATACTAAGAAACGCTCATAATTTTCAAACACCGAGTGTTTTAGGTTTTAATCCAACAAGTGGAAATGCTGGAGGTATAATCAAAATATGGGGGAAAAATTTAGATAATATTGGCACATTGAAATTAGGGAACACTTTTTTAACTAATTATAAAGTTAAATTTGGAACGGGTTTTTCTGGCACAGATACTTTAGTTGCTATTTTGCCAATAGCTTCACCTAACGATATCAATGGAACAATTTCTATTGCACCAGGTTCTTCCGCAACTTCAGCTACTTTTACCTATTCTGTGTCTAAATTTGATTCTTTTTTTCCTAAGCTTGCAGTTGAAGGCGACCCAATTACTTTAAAAGGTAGCGGTTTGCTCAATATAAGCTCAATTTTATTACCAGGTGGGCTATACGTTTCTGAATTTATAAGTGTAAAAAATGACGAAATCAAGTTTTTGCTTCCTAAAGGCGCTTCTACAGGAATTATGCTTTTAGAAGTTTTTGGAACTCAATTAAAATGCGGTTCTAATGATTCAATATTAATCGTTCCTAATCCACAGATTTATAAAATTTCTCCCGTTGCTGCAAAAAACAATTCTATAATTACTTTTTCTGGAATCAACTTTAAAGGCGATAGTTTAAAAGTCTATTTTTCAGGCAATTCCGTTCCTGGAATTATTAAATATTTAAGCCCTGATGGAAGAACCGTTTCTGTGCAAATGCCGCCATTTGTAACTAGCGGACCGGTTTATGCTAACTTATATACGAATGGTATTTCATTTAAATCAATAAATAATCCTGAATTCACTTTTATTGCACCACCTAAGATCTATGATTTTAATCCTAAATGCTTGAAAAGAGGTGATAAAATTACAATCACAGGTCAGAATTTAACTTCAACTCGCAAAATAGTTTCAGGTCAAACCTTTGTTGATCCGGTAAGCTTAAGTCCTTTTATTGGAGTTGTATTTGGAATTTTGGGTCCAGGTAATCCGCTTGTTTTAACCTCAGATGGTGGAGAAACTACTTCTTTAGGTATGAACTTGCAAGTAGTAGATGATTATGCAAAATGCCTTACTCCACTAGAAAACTCATTTTTTAGTGGAAACTTCTTTAGTTTACATCCCAATCCAACTAGTTCTAATTTGCTTATTAAATTTGAAAGTGTCTTGGAAAAAGATTTAACTATCCAAATCTTAAGTATCGATGGTCGGATTTTGTCTTCACATTTTCCAAACATCGGTTCTGATTTTTACCTTATTGACGAAGCCATTATTAATAGCTTAAACAAAGGAGTTTATTTTTTAAAATTAAGTTACAAAGGGTCATCTCAAACAAAACTTTTCATCAAAGAATAAATCTGTATAATCATGAAAAATTTATTTAAAATAAGTTTAAATATTTTACTTGCATTTTTTGCAAGTTTAAATTTAGTTTTTGCTCAATTTAATGTAGAAAGTTTTAAACCTTACGTAAATGCAGCTCCTGGTCTAAGAGTCGCTGCTGGTTTTTATGAGAAGTATCTTCTTGCACCAGATTTGAATGGAGATGGCTTAAAAGATGTTTATGTAGATTTTGGCCAAGTTTATCCTTCTTCTTTTAACGCTTATCTAAATACTACCAATACAAGTACAGGTGTTGTTAATTTTGATGTTCCTAATAATTATTACTTCGAACACCCTTTTGATCCTGATGGTTTTACTCCTTATGTAATTAACGTTACAGTAGGAGATTTGAACAATGATAAAAAAGATGATATCATTATTTTAGGTAGAAATTATAGTCAAGGAGGATTATACACCTATTTAAGCCAATGTGGAAGTAAGTCAATTGATTTTTCTCCTCCTAGAATAGATACTGTCGGTCTTCAAATCAGCGGAGGACCTACTTTTTGGAGTGGAACTTGGGATGGAGCTGTGATTACCCATGATTTAGATAATAATGGATGGAATGATATAATAGCATTTAGAAGAGCGAATAAAGAAGGTTCTTCTGCTGCTGATGAAACTATTACTGTTCTTTACAACACCTCTCCTGCAAACGTTGGAACCAATCAAAAAAATCTTAAATTTGAAAAATGGAGTACTACTCAAACAACTGCAAGCTATCCTAATTTTATTTCAAAAGCCGATTTTAATAATGATGGCAAAATGGACTTTGTTGTTGCTTATAGTTTTGGGGTTGGTATGGGTGTATATATAAATACCAGCACTTACACGGGTGTTGGTACTTCAAATGGCACTAACTTTGCTCCTGTTCAAAATGTAGCAGTGCCTTTTTCAAGATTTAATGGTGGTAGTAAATATAAGTTTACCCTAGAAGATTTTGATAATGACGGAAAGGTAGATATTGCACTTTCACCTTATACCCAAGATGCTAATGGCAAAACAAATATTGATTCTATCTTTGTTTATAGGAATACGACTACAAGTCTGTCCTCTACAATCTCTTTTAGTTTACCAAAAGCTTTTGCAATCAATAGACCTAGAAATGTAGTTCCAGAATCAAATGGTAGTTTTTTGTCTTTAAAAGCAAATCCTAGGATTCTTTCTAGTGGTGATATAGATGCAGATGGCAAAGCAGATTTGGCACTTTCTTTTTTTGATTCACCTTATGTGGCAGTTTGGAAAAATATTTCCTCAGTCGGAGCAATAAACTTTAGTTCCACTTTTCAATTTTTTGTAGGTGATGGTAAATCAAGTTTTAATTGCGTGATTGGTAATTTTACAAATAAAGGTTTGGGCAAAAATGATATTATGAGCTTGGACTTCACTCAATTTCAACGAACCCGTATTTCGTTATTAGAAAATTATATAAACCCTAATGGACCAGTAATCTCATCTTTTTCTCCATCGAGTGTTCGGGTAGGCGATTTAGTAACAATAACTGGTTTAAATCCTACTTTCGTTTCAAATGCAGTAGTTTCTTTTACTAAATTTGATGGCGGAAAGATTGCTGTGCCTAATTCTGATATGAATCTTATAAATTCAACAACGATAATAGTTAGAGTTCCATATACTAGCGTCTCAGGACCCATTTATGTTTCTACTCCTTCACCAGGAGATTTAAGACAATCCCTTTTATCAATTACATTAAATGCCGATCGGCCTATTATAACCGACTTTAACCCTAAATCTGGTCCTATGGGTACTTCTATTACTTTTACAGGTTCAAATTTGGACTTAGCATCTTTAGTTCATTATACTGGGTTGCCATTTATAGTTGCTCCAATTTCTTCTACCACTAGATTAATTGATAATGTGCCTTCTGGTGCTACAAGCGGCCCTATCAGAATTGGTACAGCAAATGGAGGGATATCCATTTGGACTAGTGCTCAGTTTACTGTTACAAGCAATATAATTGATTTTAATCCTAAATCAGGAGGAGTAGGTTCTGTTATAACAATTGTGGGCTATGATTTTAATCAATTTAATTTAGCAGGATTTTCTCCTGATGCGTTAGGAGGACCAAAAAGATTACAAATGAGTTTGATATCCAGCAACCCTATTACTAAGAAATTCACCGCAACCGTAAATGTTTCTGATGGAATCACAACGGGTCCTATATATTTAATTGGAACTAATGAAGGATATTCTCAACCATCCTTAGATACGTTTACCTTTACAGGTGTTGCTGCTTCTCTAAAAGATAGTGATTCATTTAGCAAAATAAGTTTTTACAATTGAATCTATTACTGCTTTTCAAGATGAGGTTGTAACTATTGAAAACAGTTTAGGAAAAATTGTTTTTACTAAAATTTTAGAAAAATGGGATAATTCATCAGAGATTAAGCTACTGGGGTTTGATAAAGGTATTTATATTGTAACTATTCAATCAAAATCAAGTCTTAAACGATTAAAATTAGTTCTTCAATAGACTTAGTTTAAATTTATTATGAAAAATATAATTTGTGTTTATTTATTACTGATAGCTAATTTAGGATTTGCACAGATTGATCAACAAACTTTTTTGGCTCCCATTTCCCCAAATACACCTTCAGAAATAGGAACTGGTGGCGAATGGGCTAAAAAAATCGTTTATGGAGATTTTAATGGAGATGGGAAAAAAGACGTTGCCCTTACTTATGGTGACTGGTTTGGTTATTGGGCAGCATTTATTAATACCTCTTCAACTATAACCGGTAGTATTTCTTTTGATTTGAACACTTCTGTGTTTAACAAAGGTAATGTAATGGACATAGCTGTTTCTGATTTGAATGCAGATGGTAAAGACGATGTAGTTACTGTTGCTGCAGGTGAGTCTTTTAATTCTGCAAATGGTAGAAAAATGGGAATTTATTTTAGCAAATCTACTTCTAGTTCAATACTATTTAGCAATCGTCAAGATTTCACAACCCCGCTACCTGAAACCACAAGTTTTCCTCAAAACGGTCAGGATTATACGCCTTGGCAGTATATGGGTTGGTGTAGTACTCAAAATACTACTTCAATGCCGGGCATGGGTATGTCTTGGAGTGCAGTAGCCATTGATGATATAGATGGTGATGCTAAAAAAGATATTATTGTACTAAGAAGAGTAGCGAATGTAATTGCAAATGCTCCAGAAATTATTTCGGTATATAGAAATACGACCTCAAATTCAGGACTTACTTTTACAACAGATACAACACACACCAGAATTTCACTCCCTTTAAGTGGATCACCTACAGCTATGTATTTAGTAGATATTGATGGTGACAACAAAAAAGATATTCTAGTGTCAAATGAATATCATTCGATGGCTTATTTTCTTAATTTATCAACAGCAGTTGGGCACATCGCTTGGGGTAATAAAAATTATGTAGGTAATTTGTCAAGAAATTATGGAATTGCAATTGGAGATTTGGATATTGATGGTAAGATTGATATTGCAATTAGCGAAAGAGAGGCCAATAAAATTTCAATTTTTAAAAATACCTCTACAATAGGAAGTGTTTCATTTGCTACTACAACATCATTAAATACTTTAAGCAGCCCAATGGGAATAGCTATAGCAGATATTGATAATGATAATCGTTTAGATCTTTCTATTGCATATAAAGCTACCACATTATGCAGTTACATAAGTTTTTATAAAAATTCTACACCAAATTCTATCTCCGGAATTTCATTTAACTCTATTTTTAATATTTGCGCAGGCATTGGAAGAACTTCTGCAAGTATTGAATGTGTAGATTTGAACAATGATGGCAAAAAAGACATCATAACTCTAGACTATCGTTCTTCAAATGGAATACAAAGAAATAGATGGTCTATTTTAACAAATTATACAAATTCTAATGCCCCAAAAATTGCTTCTTTTTTGCCTACAATTGCTGGTGTAGGTGAGTTTATTACGATTTCCGGTGTTAATCCCACTTTCAATAACACAGCTAGAGTTTTCTTTAATAATAACATACTTTCTACCAGTGTTTCTTTATTGAATAGTTCAACCCTAATCGTTCAAATTCCTTATGGTAGTATTTCTGGACCTATACAAGTTATAACCTCTTCTCCAGGAGATTCAAGGTTTAGCTTAAATAGTTTTGTTGTTACTGCATTATCTCCAGTTATTTCTTCAATATCACCTACAACAGTTTACGCTGGCGATTTATTAACCATTACAGGTCAAAATTTAGATTTATCACGTTCAGTTTTAGTCAATGGTTTGCCAGCTATTACAGTAAATAACCTTAATGCCACAAAACTTTTGTTTAAAATACCTTATGGAGCTAGAAATGGAAAGATAATTGTAAATACATTTAATGGAGGCGACTCTAATTTAAGCGATATTGAGTTAAATGTTTTAAATAACATTATTAAAGTAGAACCTTTAAATTCTTCGATTGGTAGTGTAATAACAATTACAGGTAAAAATTACCAAGATACCTTATCTGTTTTTTTTACTCAAAATGACAAATATGCGTCTTCTATTTCAAGATTAAAACTTATTTCTAATATAGGTGGTGAGTTTATAGCTACTTGCACAGTTGATAAAAATGCTAAAACTGGGTTTATCCAATTAGCCGATAAGTGGTCTGGGAAAACTGAGTACTTTCTTAATACTATTACTATTTCTGCACCTCTAGCTAATCTAAATGGTTTTGAAATAGAAACAAATGCTTCATTTTATCCTAATCCTACTACTGACTTTGTTTATGCTCAAGGGTTTCCTTTTGGAAGTAAACTACAGATTTTTAATATTATGGGCGAATCTATTTATGATAACATACTTTTAGACGAAAAATGGTGTTTTGATTTTAAATCTAAAGGAAATCTTCCAGGAATATATTTTTTAAAATTGATAATTAATTCCAAAGTATATCATTATAAATTGATTCTCAATTAGTTATTAGGGCTTCATTTTTTTTCATTTTTTCTTGTACTTTATTAAGTTCTTTTAATATTTTTCATATATTTGCGAATTATTTATAGAAGTTATAAAATTTATTTAAATTAAATTAAAATGTTTAAAAAAGTTACCTTAAACTTATTACTCTTTGTTTTTCTTTTTAAAATTTCCCCCACCTATTCACAAGATGCTAATGAGCGCTTGATAAAAGGAGTTATAACTTCCTCTGTTGATAAAAGTGTTTTGCCTGGAGCTACAGTTAAGTTAAAGGGTACAACCAAAGGAGCTATAACTGATTTTGATGGCAATTACTCTTTAAAAGTTCCTTCACAAGGTAAAGTAATATTAGAATTTAGCTATACAGGAATGGAACCTCAAGAACGTGTTGTAGGTAAATCAGATAAAATAGATATAGTTCTTTCTGATAGTAAAGCTACAGAAATGCAAGAGGTTGTGGTAACAGGGTATGGTACCCAAGAAAAATCTGATGTAACAGGTACCATTTCGTCTGTAACTGAAAAGCAAATTAAAGAACTTCCACTCACAAGTATTGACCAAGCTATGCAAGGTAGAACTGCAGGTGTTCAAATTACGCAAAATAGTGCAGCACCAGGTGGTGCAGTTTCGGTTAGAGTTAGAGGACCTGGCTCTTTCGGTAGCAGTGATCCATTATATGTAATTGATGGAATACCTGTTTTTAATGATAATTCTGCTAGTTCTATTATTTTACCAGGTGGCCAATCTAATCCAAACAATAACGTTTTGGCCAGCTTAAATCCAAATGATATTGAAAGAATTGATGTTTTAAAAGATGCATCTGCAACAGCTATTTATGGATCTAGAGGTGCGAATGGTGTGGTTATGATTACCACCAAAAGAGGTAAAGACGGTGCACCTAAAATTAGTTATGATGCGTATTTTGGTGTGCAAGAAGTTTGGAAAAAAATTCCAATGTTAAACAATCGCCAATTTGCTGAGCTTAATATATATGCAAATTTCTTAGATGGCAGTCCATGGTTTTCTGGGTTCAATTCTTATGTTTCTGCCTTGACATCTAGTTCACCTCAAATAAGAGCAGATAGTTTGTCGTCATTTAATAGAAGATTTCCTACTTCAACCGATTGGCAATCAGAAATTTTTAGAACAGCACCCATAACTAGTCATCAAGTAAATGTATCTGGGGGTACACCAGTTGTAAAATACAATGTATCTGGTGGATACTTTGATCAAAAAGGTGTTGTTTCAGGATCTGGATTCAATAGATATTCATTTAGAACCAATATTGATATTGAAGCCACTAAACGTTTAAGATTTAGTACATCCTTATCTTTGAACAGAACTGAACAAACAATAGTTCCTACTGATGGTTTGGGTTCAGTTATTACAGGTGCATTAACTTTTTTGCCATTTATTCGCCCTACAAATGATCAAGGATTGTACAACGTGTTTACACCAGCAGCCTTTCCACAAGCAGTAAACCCTTTATTAAGAATAAACGAAAATAAAAATGGAAGTACTGTTTATCGTTTTTTAGGTAATACTTCTGCAGAATATAAAATTGCAGATTATTTAACCTTTAAAGTATCTGCTGGCATAGATTTCTTTACTGACAAATTCAAATCTTATTCACCATTCTACTTGGGAAATGGTATTTCACAACCAGGTAATGCAAGTGGCATTTACGGAATGTCTAATGAGCTAATCTGGTTAAATGAAAATACTTTGAATTTTAATAAAAGTTTTGGAAAAAAGATTGGCGAAACTACAACAAAAGTTCATTCAATTAGTGCAGTTGTTGGTTTTACCATGCAAGCTGCTAAAAGAGAAAATTTAAGTGTTTCCAAAGTTGGATATGTAACTGATGAATTAAATACTTTAGGTGCTGGTGGTTTAAAAAACACATCAGGTCAAGGCTTTGTACAAGAGTGGGCCTTAATGTCTTTTTTAGCAAGAGTAAATTATAGTTTATATGGAAAATATTTATTAACAGCAACCGTAAGAAGAGATGGCTCTTCTCGTTTTGGATCTGACAATAAATTTGGTAATTTCCCTTCTGTATCAGTGGGTTGGAGAGTTTCTGAAGAAAGATTTATGAAACCAGTTCAAAATGTAATTTCTGAATTGAAAGTTAGAGCTAGTATTGGAGTTACGGGTAACCAAGAAATCGGAAATTACAGAAGTCAACAATACATGCAGTCACCTGCTTTATATCAATACGTTTTTGGAGGAACCCCTGTTTTTGGAAATTCACCGAATGGAGATTATTCTTATGGAGGATTATCATTTAAATCTTTGGTTTCTTTAGCAAATTCTGCTATAACATGGGAAGAAACTATGCAAACGGATATTGGATTAGAGATTGGCTTTTTCAAAAATAGATTACAACTAACAGGAGATTATTGGATAAAAAATACTTCAAGACTTTTGATTGAAGTTCCAGTTCAAGATATTTCTGGCTATAATAGTTCGTTAAGAAATTTAGGTAAAATGGAAAACAAAGGTCTTGATTTAACACTTACATCAAGAAATTTAGATGGTTTGTTCAAATGGACAACAGATGTGAATTGGTCAACTTATACAAATAAAATTACTGAAAGACCTGATATACCTAAAAATTCGGGTTTAATTCAAACTTCTCAAGGTGCTGGAGGTTCAGTAGGTCAAACTCTGTTACAGATAGATCAACCTATTGGCTCTTTTTATGGAGCGGAAGCAATTGGAGTTTTCAAAAATTATCAAGAAATCTATGCTTACAAAAACTCTACTGGTGGAGTAATGCAAGCTAATGCAAAACCTGGAGATGTGAAATATAAAGATATAAATGGTGATGGTGTAGTGGACCCAACAGGAAAAGACAGAACCATTTTAGGAAGTGCATTGCCAATTTTCTTTGGTGGGTTAACTAACAAGTTTTCATACGAAAACTTTGATTTAACCATTTTTATGCAAGGTCAATTTGGTAACAAAGTGTTTAATTTTACTCGTTCACAATTAGAAGAGATGACAGGTAATCAAAATAATTCTACGGCTGTTCTAAATAGATTTATAGATTCATTAAATACTGGGGATGGAATGACCCCTAGAGCAAGTGCTGGAGCAAGTGCTGCCTTAAACGG
>JAAFJZ010000033.1:0-1808 GCA_013298205.1 Cytophagales bacterium | reverse complement strand
CTTCTCGTTGGATCGAAGATGGATCTTTTTTGAGAGTTAGAAATATAACGATTGGTTATACTTTACCAGAATCAGTATTAAAAAACTCTAAAATCTCTAGCGTTAGAATTTACTTAGGAATTCAAAATGCTTTTACTTTTACAGCTTACAAAGGTTTTGATCCTGAAATGAATTCTAATAGTACCCAATTATTATATCCTGGCTATGATGTTGGAACTTTTCCTCAATACCGAACCTATTTAGCAGGCTTAAATGTGTCATTTTAATTTAACTTATTAATACCTAAAAATGAAAAATTTAATTTATATAACCACATTTGGATTAGTAGTATTTCTAACTACGTCTTGTAATGATTTTCTAAATAAAGTAGATCCAAATAAACCTGCTTTATCTACCTTTTACACAAATGAATCTAACATTCGTGAAGGGGTAACTTCAGTTTATTCAGCCTTAAAGCTTACAGGTACTTGGAATTTTGCTATGTGGGCGATTGGTGATATGGCTTCTGATGACACGGGTCCAGGTGATGACAGAGATTTCGTTTCTACTAAAGACGGAGAACAGATTGATAATTATGTAGGTCTGAATTCATCTCAAAAAACATTTGATAGAATTTGGTCAGCGCATTACAGTGGTATACAAAGAGCTAATATCATTATTGCTAGAGCACCAAAGTCAGGAATAGATCCGAATAAAATAAAGGTTTTTGTAGCTGAATGTAAAGCGCTAAGAGCTGTATATTATTTTAACTTAGTTAGAATTTTTGGTGATGTACCTATTATTTTAGAAGAAATTCTTACCGAAGGTCAAGTAAAAGGTAAAAGCAGAGATTCAAAATCAAATGTTTATGATCAAATAGTAAAAGATTTTGAAGAAGCAAATGCTGATTTAACTTGGTCAGACAATTATAATACTTTAGATAAAGGCAGAGTTACAAAATCTATGGTTTTGACATATTTATGTAAAGTTCATTTAACTATGGCAGAACTCAAAAATTATCAATGTAATTCCAATTCAAGTTCAGCAAATGAATATGTTGAAGCAAGAAAATATGCTTTAGAAGTTATGAATTCAGGTAAGCATTCTTTATTACCTAGTTATGCCAATTTATATAAAAAAGATTTTTATAATAATGTTGAATCTATTTTTGAACTTCAAGCCAAAGGTGGTGCAAAAACACCAGGCTATTGGATTGAAAATACCAATTCACAAGGCAGTGCTTGGAATGATTGGTTTGCTCCTCGTTTTTTTGATAGAAATAAAGCCGTTGATACAAGAATGTTTGCTTTTAATGGTTGGGGTTTTAATACGCCTACCAATGTTCCTGATTTGACAAGACCTTCAGCGGGTAGCGGAAGAAATTTAACAATAGGAACCACTTTGGTTGAAACTTTTACTGTTGCTGATAGTGTAAGAAGAAAAGCTGCAATTTTAGATACGTATAAATTTTTCGGATTTTCCGATCTAGGATCAGACCAAACCAAAAATTTGGCTAGTTACAATGTTAAAAAGTACATGAATCCATTAAATAATTACATAGATATAGGAAATGCAGATGATCATTACTATGTTTTGAGATATGCAGATGTTCTTTTGATGTTTGCTGAAGCTGAAAACGAAATTTCTGGAGCTACTGGTGCAGCTTACAATGCGATAAATCAAGTAAGAAACAGATGTAAACTTCCTAATTTAACTTCTGGACTTACAAAAGAACAATTTTTAGATTCAGTTTACTTAGAAAGAAGATTGGAGTTGTGTTTCGAAGGTCATCGTTGGTTTGATTTACAAAGAAGACCTGCTAGATTAGA
>JAAFJZ010000328.1 GCA_013298205.1 Cytophagales bacterium | reverse complement strand
TTCAGATAATTTTTGGCGCATAAGGATATTTTGACTTAATGTCAAAAAACGATTAGCTATAAATTTATACATGGGCATACCTCCCGAAAGTGCGCCTTTACCTAATATACGTGAAGCTAGCATACAATCATAAACCCCTCTTGCAATAGGATAAATCATTGCTTCAAGCAACAAAGGGGTGTATTGATAGTCTGGATGTAACATAACAACAATATCTGCTCCAGCATCTAAAGCAGCTTTATAACAAGTTTTTTGGTTGCCACCATAACCTTTATTTATTTCATGTCGAATTACTTTATGAATTCCTAACGATTTAGCCTTTTCAAAAGTATTATCTTTAGAATGATCATCTACCAAAATTATAAAATCAACAATTTCTAAAGGAATCTCCCTATAAGTTTGTTCAAGTGTTTTTTCTGCATTGTAAGCGGGCATCACTACCGCAACTTTTTTTCCGTAAACCATTCTTTTTATAGAATTACAAATAATATTTTTGCAAGATTACAAAAAATAAGACAATTTTTAATTTTTAAAGGTTAATTAATTATTAAACTGTTGCAGATATATTCATTAAAATTATTGTAAAAAAGTATATGCAAATCATAATATTTTTTGTTTTGTTGTCATTCTCAATTTGCTGAAAACTATTTCTATAACAAAACCCTAAAAATAATACAACTATTAAAAAATTAAAGTAACAAATTTGAGCCACTAAAATTTCTTAACCTCCAAGCAGTTGGAAAATAATTATTAATTCTATTTGGAAGAATTTTTACCCAACCTAATGAAGTATTTTGATACTTAACTAAATACCATCCAACGCTTAAATGTTCTTCAATTTTGAAATCTTCTTTCATTAAGTATTTTATTGCTTGCTCAAAATTCAAATTAACAAATGGTAAAGTATTAATTTTTAAATTTGATAACGCAAAATCATGCTCAGGCAGAAAATCTTTACCTATACTTTGTCCTATTTTATTACTTTTTTTGATTAACTTTAATTTGTTTGCTAATAATAAAAGCCTTGATTCATGTGTTTTTAATGTGGCATTTATAATTTTGTAATAATCTGTATTGTAAGAAAAAAGCGAATCATTTTTTATCCACAATTGAGCTTCAAAGTTTAGTTTTTCTTTTTCTGCTTTAAATTTTTTTAAAGGTAAATCAAGTTCTTCTTCTTCATTTACTTTTTGCAAAACACATATAAAAAAACCTTCACCTTTAATTTTATGAGGGTAAAATCTGTAACCATTATTTTCAGTATGAACAATTCCTTCATATTGTTCAAGTCCGGTATTTATTGATTGATAACCATAGTTTTCAATCATAAACTTCATATTATCTTCATTTTCTTTAGTCGACCAAGTACAAGTGGAATATAATAAAAATCCTCCAGGTTTTAATGCCTTATGTGTAGAAAGCAATATTCTTTTCTGACGTGCAGAACATAAATTCACTAAATCTAATGACCATTGTTTAGCTGATTCTGGAATTTTTCTAAACATTCCTTCTCCAGAACAAGGTGCGTCTAATACAATTAAATCAAAAAAACTTTCAATTTTCTCAAAATCTATTGGGTCGTTTTGAGAAACATATACATTGGGTTTCCCCCATTTTACTACATTTTCTATTAATGGTGAAACTCGACTTTGTATGGCTTCATTTGCTAAAATTAATACATCTTCATTCATTTGGTCTGAAATCAAAGTCGTTTTTCCTCCAGGGGAAGCACACATATCTAATACAGAAAAATGCTTTTGAGGATTATAAACTTTTTTTAAAACATGGGCCAAAGCCATAGAAGAAGCTTCTTGAACATAATAAGTACCACCGTGAAAATGCGGATCTTCAGAAAATATAGGTCTTTTGTTTAAATAAAATCCATTTTCACACCACGCTACTTGATAGCTTTTTATTAAAACAGAATTATCTTTATCTAACTGAGTTCGTATGCTAACTATGGGTTTTTGTTTTAAAGATTCTAAAAAATCATAGATTTCGTTTGGATCAAGTAATGTTAAACCTGAAGTAAAATCTTTTGGAAAACCTAAACTATTATCGCTCAAAACAAATATTTATTTTAAAAGCTAATTTGAATTTTTTTCCGAAATTTATTTCCTTTATCATCTTCAAAATCAAGTATATATAATCCATTTAGTATATTTTGCTTGAATATCCATTTTGTATCTTTTTGAATGAAATTAACCTGTTCTAAAAGTATTCCATAAATAGAAAATAAGCTTACCTTCCTAATATCTTTATTAAAATAAATACCTTCCTTAGCTGGATTTGGATATACAATTAAATCATTTTCTTCTTCAAATTCTAGGCCTAAAACCACATCTTTTTTTACATCTGTATAGCTTCTAAAAACTGGTCGTATTAATATGGTCCCTTTTACAAAATCTGCTTGCGTATTGTATGCTTGCCATTTTCCATTCAAATCAAAAAATAATTTATCTGAATTATCATTATTCAAATCGTATCCTAGAGTTACCATTCCTTCTTGGTTTTGTGCGTAGCCAATATAAAAATCACCTGAAACTATAACAGGATTAGAGAAATCTGAATTGATAACTTTATAACGTGTAAATGTTTTCCTATCTGAACTGTATTTTACATTTAGTAGTCTTCTTGCCAAAGTATCTGCATAAAAGCTGTTATTGAGGGCTTTCCAAACATAAAGTTGCATATTAGTATTTTCAAAACTTTTTGTTCTTTGTAAAAAATAAATATCTATATCAGTTAATGTGTCAGGTAGCGTTTGATTATACTTTACTGCAACTCTTCCTAATCTCTGATTTATCCCTATAACATTTTCAGGAATTCCATCATCATAGGCTAAAAAATTATTGATAAATGTAGTGAATGAAATTGTGTCGTTTTTTCTGAAATTTATTGGGGTTATAATGTCTTGAGCATCAATAGTATATTGGGCTTGTAAATAAGTTGGTTTTGTTATAAGACTTTTGACCAAATTAGAATCTAAAGCTGCTTTCAAAATCGGAAAATCACTGGCAAAAGAAGACTCTACTCTCCTACTTAACTGCGAAAAAATATTTGTATTAGAACTTGGGGGTGAATAAATATTTATTGAAGTATCAAAAAAACTGAAAGTATTATTATAATTATATAGTTTAACGGAAACAGTGTCTATCAACCATTTAGATGTATTATTTTTAAATTCATCAAATGTTAAGGCAGTGTAATTTTTAATCAAGGGACTAGGTGTACTTTTAAAACCTCTATCTAAAAAAAACTTTCTATCATCTATTGATTGTGAATAAGCCATATAAACATAGTCTATATGCCAAACATCAAAATTTCCAGAAAGATTACCCAAACTAATAAATCTAAATTGAAAACCATCAAACTTTAAAGAATCAGAAATTTTTACTTCATCTCTATAAAAAGTATCCGTACGAATGATATTTGAAATTGTGTTTTGCCATACATTTCTCCATTTACCTGACTTACTTTTAAATTGTAAAATTAAAGAGTCTCCTTCTTCTGCTTCTGGAAAATCCCCTTTTCCTCCACATTGCCAAAAAAAACTAATATATAAAGCTGTATCTGTGATGGCTCTATTTTGTAGGTTAAAA
>JAAFJZ010000327.1 GCA_013298205.1 Cytophagales bacterium | reverse complement strand
TAATAGGCAAAAGCTATCAAAAGCATTTGTATGTTTAGCTGTATCTACTTATTTGAGCATCGAAATTGCGGAAGCAGAAAGTCTTTTGACCGAAGGAGGAAATGATGCTGGAATTGATGCAATATTCATTGGGGACTTTAATGATTATGAATTTCCTGTTACTATTTTCCAAGGTAAGTATGTCTTTGATTTAGATAAAGATAGTAATTTTCCTGCAAATAGTGTACAGAAAGTTGTAAGTTCAATTGGAGCAATCTTTGATCCAACGAAGCCTGTTTTAATGAATAATGATTTAAAACCCAAAGTAGAGGAAATTCGCTCATTAATCTTAGATGGTTACATTCCATCGGTTAAAGTTGTTTTTACAAATAACGGTCATATATGGAATAAAGACGGAGAAAACTACATCACAAATGCAAATTATCCAGAAGACCAAGTTGAGTTTGAACATTTTAACCATTTTGATATAGTAAATTCATTGAAATCAAAAAAAGAAATAAATACCACGATAAAACTTTCAGGCAAGAGTTTTCAAGAGGATTTTAATTTTAAAAGAGTTTTGATTGGAAAAGTTAACATAACAGAAATCTTAACTTTATTTGAAACTTACGGAGACACCATACTCGAAAGAAATATTCGAAGGTATTTAGGACTTAATAAAAATCGAGTAAATGAGGCTATTAAAACTACTTTAATTGGAAACAAAAAAGATAATTTCTATTTCTACAATAATGGAGTAACAATGGTTTGTAGTAAATTTTCTCATAATGCATTACAAACAACAGATTGGAGTATCAAAGTCGATGATTTACAAATAATTAATGGTGGACAATCTTGTAAAACAATTCAACATACCCTAAAAGAAAATCCCAATACTGACTTTTCACAAGTTTTTATTCTTGTACGACTTTATGAATTATCAGGTGATGGCAAAGATGAACTCATTAATGATGTTACAATTGCAACTAATAGCCAAAATCCAGTTGATTTAAGAGATTTACGAGCAAATGATACAATTCAAATAAATTTAGAAAGAGACATTAAGGAGTTAGGTTTTACCTATAAAAGAAAAAAAGATGGTGTTACCTTTGGTGATATAATCCCTTCCTCTGTTGCAGCAGAAGCAATATATTCAATTTGGCGAAAAAAGCCTCACCAAGCAAAATTTAAACGAAACGAATTATTTGGTAAGTTTTATAATGAAGTTTTTGACAATATTAATGGTGCACAATTGGTATTATCTGTTTTAATTTATAGATTTTGTGATAATCAAAGAAGAAGAAATAGCTTAATAGACACATTTCCACATATACCCTATAGTAATTATTTTATGGCAATGCTAATTTCTCAAATTACACTGAAAGACTTAAACATCGCCTTTAACAAGCTTTCACATAAGGAATTTGCACAGGTAAAAGACTACTTTGAACAAAATAAGGAAACACTCTTTGACAGAGCAAATAACGTTTTAATATCGGCATTAGAGAAACTCTATTCTGATGGATATGAAAACATAGAATTAAGAAGATTATCTGCTACATTTAGACGTGGAGATTTGATGTCATTTTTGGAAATATAGCCAAAAAATCATCTGCTAATATAGTATTTATAAAATACTGATGAACTAATTTATTGAACATTTAAAATTCTTATATACATTTGCTTGATTGAAGGTTTGAGTTACGATTTAATCAATTTCACAATTAATAAAAAAATCTAAAAGGATGAGAATTTTTATTAGAGACACTGAAATACGTGTGAATAGCCTTGACAAGCAAGTGCAACACATTCAATTTGATGAATATGTAGATAATGGACAAAATTTTGAAAAATGCAAATTCGAAGGAAATATTTGTTTAAAAAATCTTTCGAAACAGCAGCTTGTTAATTTGGTTAGGCAAATAGACAATAACGCTTATCCTTTGTTGCGAACACTTGTAATTTATGTCAACAATGTAGATGATGCAAAAAAAATGATCAAAAATCAGTTTTCAATTATCAAAGCGGCAGGAGGTTTGGTAATGAAAGATGATAAATATTTAATGATTTTTAGACTAAAAAAGTGGGATTTGCCAAAAGGCAAGCTTGAAAAGGACGAAAAAGTAGAAGATGCCGCAATCAGAGAAGTAGAGGAGGAGTGTAATATAGTAGTAAAGCTTGAAGACAAGATTGGTAATACCTATCATACTTATTCAATGAATGGTAAAAAAATACTCAAGAAAACAACTTGGTATAAAATGTCATGTATTTCTGATAAAAACATGAAACCCCAAGTAGAAGAAGGGATAGAAAAAATAGATTGGTTTACAGAAGAAGAAGTACTTAGAAATTTAACTTGTTCTTTTGGAGCTGTAAAAGAGGTTTTTAGAAAACACCACAAAAAATTTTATAAAGAAGAAGGCGTTTTTATTGAAAAATAAAAATTAAGTTTAGGTTACATCAAATAAATCATGCTTATTATTTACTTAATGAAAAAAAAAGTATTAATATTATGAATATTTTATAATATGACCTACAAATTAAAATTTAATTTTTGAAACATTCAGGTATGAATCTTAATCATTTAAAGTTTTACTTTTTTTTAATTTTTTCATTGGTATTTTGTTCTGCTTATGCTCAAAAAAGTTTTGGTATTTTTAATGATACTCCTAGCCCTAGGTCTGCTCTTCATATTAAATCAAGCACAAGTACAATACAAGGTTTAATTATACCACTTGGTGTTACAGGCGATACAACTCTTTTTAACTTAAGCGGCATTAATAATTTGAATGATAGATCATTAATGTTTTACGATGTAAATACAAATAGTTATAGGTATTGGGCAGGATCAGGTATTGGGCAAAAATGGCAACAGTTTAAAGATTATGAAAAAAACGGTTTTCAAACTCTAGCTATAGGAGGGATGGTTTTTGCTGATTTAACAGGTAAATTATACATCAATACTTCAATTGGAGCAAATTTTTGGTCTATTACAGGGACTAATATTTTTCCAACTTCTATCAACAACAGCTTAAATTTAGGAACTACAAACGGTATAGCAAGTTTTAATATTGTAAGTTCCCTCTCTGGAATTTCAATCACAACTTCCGCTTCCAATAAACAAGGTGGAATTATGGTAGAAGCATCTGGTTCTACTTCTGCTGGTGTTTACGCCATAGTTACCGGTACAGAAAGTATTGGCTTGTATGGAGAAGCAAGCGACCCTAGCTCTAATGGAGTTTCAGCAATAAACACCAGCAATTTAGGCGGAGGTTCTGCTTTAAAAGCAGAAAGCAAATCAGGTACAGCAGCAACATTAAGAAGTGGTTCTAACACCAATTATTTCCCTACATTAAATATAGACCAGCAAGGCAAAGGTTCAGGTATTTCAATAAACATATCAGCTTCTCCAAACACTGCCTCTGGTGTTTTTGTCTCAAATAACGGTCTAGGAAATGGATTAGAAGTTGTAAATAATAATAGTAGCAATACAGCAATTGCATTGTTAGCTAGAAATAATAGCATTGCAAGTGGTTCTTTAGCTGCTTTAATAGATGGTAAAATGAGGGTTACTTCTTTAGCAGGTCCTGGATATGTGCAAGCAGACAATTCAGGCAATCTTTCTATTACAACAAACTTAGGAATTACAAATAATCCTTGGACTA
>JAAFJZ010000326.1 GCA_013298205.1 Cytophagales bacterium | reverse complement strand
ACTCATCGTAGAAGGTATAATATTCACACTATGCAAATTGCTTGTAATTCTAAATTCATGAGCAAAATAAATCATTCCCCTTCCTTTGGCATGTTTTTGATAAAATTTTTGTCTTATAAAAACTGAAATGCCTTGTTTGTATAAAATACCTGGTGCAATTGAATTGGCAGCACTAATCAAAGGAAACCTTTCAGGAATAAAACCCAATTCAAAACCCATGTGTTCATGTAAATAATATTCAAAATATATAGGTAAGGTATTAAAAATCAGCCCAAAAGGATTCATACTAAAAATAAATGATTTGTATTCATCCGATTTATTAAAGAAATATTTTATTTGTTTAGATTTCCTTTTTTGAACTTTTGTTAGGTTTGGACTAATCGTTTTTTTCTCCAAGGAAGTAGTGTCATTCAAAATAATTACTGGAGGCTTAGAAAAACTGGTATCAGGTTGAGTTAAAGTATCTGTTTCCACAATTGTTTTTAATAAACCTGCAAATTTCCCTTTTTCATTATACAGTTTCCATACTCCTACTTTTTCACCATCTTTTAAAATCCCTTCAGTTTTTAAATTTCCATTGATGTGATAGCCTTTAAAATAGCCCTCTCCATTTTTGAAAGTACAAGTACCTTCACTTTCGCCTGTTTCATAAAAGTATTTCCAATCCCCTTCGCTTTTTGCATTTTCTATAAATCCTTTAAGCTTTAGTTTTCCACTTTCATAAAATTCAGAATAATTACCATTTCCATTAGCAAAATTACCTGATGCTTTGAATTCCCCTGTTTCATAATACAATTTCCAATCCCCTTCTTTTTTCCCATTTTCTTCAATTCCTTCAGCACTAAGTTTGCCGTTATCATAAAAATATTTCCAATCTCCTTTAGTTTTTCCTTCATAATAAATTCCTTCAGATGCCAAAAGACCGTTATCATGGTAAAAAAACCATTTCCCATGTTTTAAACCCTCTTTTTCATAGCCTGTAGCTTTTAATTTTCCATTTGGATAATAATAATGCCATAAACTATCGCTTTTGCTGTTTACGATTCTACCTTCTGCTTTTCTAACGCTATCGGGGTAAAATTCTTCAAAATGAGCCGCGTTGTTTTCATATCTTGAAATTGATTTTAAAGCTCCATTTTCATAAAAGCTTTTCCAAATGCCAAATGGAACACCATTTTTATAATTTCCTGTTTTTTTTAAAACTTTATTTTCATAAAAAAACTTCCAATTTCCTTGACTTCGGCTATCTATCATCATACCCTCCATGCTTAAATTACCATTTTCAAAATAATATCTCCATTTACCAGTGGTTATATCATCTTTCATCATTCCCTCACTTTTAGGGCGACCATTGTCATAAAAATATACCCAATACCCGTTAGCACGATTGTTTGAGTAATTTCCTTTTGATTCTAAATGACCATTTTGGAAATAGCTTAGATATGTACCATACCAAATATGGTGGTTGCTATTCTTTTTTGAAATAATATAATACCTTTCCTTCAATTTGTTTTGAGAAGAATCATACCAAGTTTGAACCAATTGAGCTTGCGAAAACAATTGAGAGGAGCTAACTAAAAAAAGAAAACAAATATGTAATAACTTAATCAAATAAATTGAATTTTGAGGGCATAGATGCTTAAATTGTTTGATTTACAAATATAACAAAAATACACTATTTAGTTAATTAATATAATATTTTAAGTATTTAATAAAATCTATTTTTTTAAAAAAATACATATAACTATAAGATTTTAAGAACATTAAATATTTTAAATTGTAAAAACCACATTTAATAAAAAAATCTTATGAAATTGTGTGATTAAAATATTTATTCAATACTGAAGCTATTTTGTTACAATGTATTTTAACAAACCTTAAATTCAAGTTATAAATGTAAAAGCCTATTTTGCATCGAAAATATTTCAGATTTATTAGAAACATCAAGCTTTTGCACATTTCTATGAAAAAATAAATAATTAAAATGCAAAAAAAAATATTTCAAAAATGAAAGAGATGGAAATTTCATTATAAAAAATACTAAAATCTATTTTGCAATTAAAGTTCAAAAAAAAGAATTCGCTTAAAAGGCTGATTTCATAGAAAAGAAATACAAATTGTCATGATTTCATTTATTTTTGTAAAAAGTTTTAAAATGATTTATCCTATTTGTGCATACGGCATCCCTATCCTAAAAAAAATAGCTTCTCCTATTGATGTAAGCTATTCTGACCTACAAAATGTGATTAATAATATGTATGAAACTATGTACGAAGCATCTGGTATAGGTTTAGCTGCTCCACAAGTTGGTTTACCCATTCGTTTATTTATTGTTGATACCAGTCCTATTGATAAAGAATTGCCTTTAGAAAAAACTAAAAAAGTTTTTATTAACCCTCAAATTTTGGAAGAATATGGAACATTATGGAGTTATGAAGAAGGCTGTTTAAGCATCCCGGGTATACGTGAAGATGTGGAAAGATATGACAATCTAAAAATTAAATATTTTGATGAGAAATGGATAGAAAAAACTGAAAATTTTGATGGAATGATGGCTAGAGTAATCCAACATGAGTACGATCATCTTGAAGGAATATTATTTACTGACAAACTTTCTTCTTTAAAAAAACAAATTCTCAAAAATCGATTATTAAAAATCAGTAAAGGAATTACGGATGCTGACTATAAAATGAAATTTGGGCTTATGGCAAGATAAATTTTTTGTTTAAACTAAATTTTTTCAGGCAAAATGCCATCAATTTCTACTAAATGCCCAAAATCTTTTAATGAATTGCCTATAAAATCAAGAATTTCATCCTTGCCCCTACCCTTTTCAGACGAAGTAAATATGTGATGAGGCATTGTTTCCCAATTGTCTGAAAGTTTGGCATGAATGTCCTTTACCAATTTTGTTTGCTCAGTTTGCTTGGTTTTATCACACTTGGTAAACACAAGCACAAAAGGAATATTTTTACTTCCCAACCAATTAATAAACTCAATATCAAGCTCTTGTGGTGGTACTCTTGAATCAATTAATACAAAAATATAGAGTAAATTTTTTCTATTTTGAATGTAATACCGTATCATCCTGAGCCAAGCTTCACGAGATTTTTTGCTGATTATCGCATAGCCATAGCCTGGCAAATCTACCAAATGCCATTTGTTGTTAATCAAAAAATGATTGATAAGTTGGGTTTTACCAGGACGAGAAGAAGTCATGGCAAGCTTTGTTTGATTCGTAATGCAATTGATCAAAGAAGATTTACCTACATTCGATCTGCCAATAAAAGCAAACTCAGGAATTAATCCTTCTGGGCATTGGTCTTCTCGACTAGAACTCTTAACAAATTTGGCTGATGTAATTTTCATTTGAATTTTTAATTGAACAAAATCTGAAAAAGTTCTTCCAATTTAGAAACTGGAATAATTTTCATGCCCTTGGGCGATATTGAAATGGATTTTAAGTTATTTTTTGCTATGTACATGGTATTAAAGCCGAGTTTGGCAGCTTCTGATATGCGATTTTCTACTCGATTTACAGCCCTTATTTCACCTCCCAAACCTACTTCTGCCACAAAGCCAATTTTTTCACTTATGCTAATGTCGTGATAGCCAGAAGCTATCGAGACACAAACCGCCAAATCTATAGAAG
>JAAFJZ010000325.1:959-3658 GCA_013298205.1 Cytophagales bacterium | reverse complement strand
TAGGTGAAGGTCATTAAATTCAACAAATCTATTTAATTTTGTTTAAAATAAAAACAAAATTAAATAGATTTCACTGTCATCCGATTATAAGCAAAAATTAAGAAAAAAGCCTTAGATACCAATTTCTACCCTTTTTTATTTCTATTCCCAAAACACCCCTTACTTTCTTCAAACAATGAGAGTTGTCTGAAGAACTTGAATTTTGGTCTCAATTATGTAGTCTCTTAATTTATTTACGCCTAAGTGCGCAAGAAATAATTGAAATTTGAGTTTTACAATATTTTGGCTAACATTATAAAACCAATTTTAATGGATTGGGAGACATTTTGAACGATGCATCAAAATGATTCATGCTTAGTTTATTAAATGTGGATTTAAGCAATAAAAACATATAAAATTTAATTCAATTCAAAAATTCAAATGTTAGATTTTGAAAGAGCAAATTGAATCAACCTTTGTTTAAATATAAATCTAAGAAACCTTAGCTTTAAAGAAAATTATAGATAGTAAATCTGATAATCTTTGTTTTAAATCTTTTCTATCTACGATAAAATCTAGGAATCCATGCTCCAATAAAAATTCAGCGCTTTGAAAACCTTCTGGCAAATCTTTGCCTATCGTTTCTCTGATTACCCTCGGACCTGCAAAACCAATTAAAGCACCAGGTTCTGCAATATTAAAATCACCTAACATGGCATAAGATGCTGTAACACCGCCTGTTGTAGGGTCTGTCATTAATGAAACATAAGGTATTCCTGCTTCAGAAAGTAGGGCTAATCTAGCAGATGTTTTTGCCATTTGCATCAAAGAAAAACTTCCTTCCATCATTCTGGCTCCACCCGATTTTGAAATCATTAAAAAAGGAGCTTTTATTTTTAAGGCGTGATCTATAGCTCGAGCTATTTTCTCACCTACAACAGATCCCATCGAACCACCTATAAATCTGAAATCCATACAAGCAACTACAATTTTCTTGGCATTCATCTCGCCCTCAGCAGTACGAACGGCATCTTTTAGACCTGTTTTTTTTATAGTGGCTACTACTCGATCTGGATAAGGTTTTGTATCTGTAAATTCTAAAGGATCAGATGATGTAAGATTGGGGTTGATTTCAGTAAAAGCATTGTCATCAAAAATAAGCTCAAAATATTCTTCTGAGCCTATTTTTTCATGGTAATTACAAGAAATACAAGTGTAAAAGTTTTTTTTGTGCTCTCTGCTATGAATTACTTTTTTACAGCTTGGGCACTGATACCATAAGCCGTCTGGAGTTTCTTTCTTTAATTCTGTTGGAGTAATAATTCCCTTTTCTTTTCTCTGAAACCAAGATGACATATTGTATTATTTTAGGATGTAAGTATTATTTTAAGCTTTTGTTAATTTAAATAGACATTTCAAATTGAACCAAATCAATAAAATCTTGAATTCTATCTTCTAATTCATGACTTGTAAGCGTAGAAAGTCTTTCTATTCCAAATTTCTCAACACAAAATGAAGCCAAAGCTGAACCATGAATAATTGCTCTTTTCATATTTTCAAAACTAATATCTTCTGTTTTGGCTAGATAACCTATAAATCCACCTGCAAATGTATCGCCAGCACCAGTTGGATCAAAAACTTCTTCTAAAGGTAATGCAGGAGCAAAGAAGGCCTCATTTTCATTGAAAAGTAAAGCACCATGTTCTCCTTTTTTGATGATAAGGACTTTAGGTCCCATTTTTAATATTTTTTTGGCAGCTTTTTTTAAAGAATATTCTTTTGAAAGTAATCTTGCCTCTTCGTCATTTATTGTTAAAACATCAACCATTGAAATTGTTTTAATCAAATCGTCCATGGCTATTTCCATCCAGAAATTCATTGTGTCCATTACAATAATTTTGGGTCTTTTTACCAAACGTTCTATCACTTGACGTTGAACGGAAGGAGCAAGATTCCCAAGCATTAGGAATTTGCAATCTTGGTATTTTTCTGGAATGATAGGGTCGAATTTCTCTAAAACATTTAGTTCTGTAACCAAAGTATCACGACTATTCATATCGTTATGGTATTTGCCGGACCAGAAAAAAGATTTTTCGCCTTTTTTTATTTGCAACCCAGCCGTATCAACTCCTTTACTTTGTAAAAAGCTAATGTCACTTGTAGGGAAGTCTTCTCCAACTACTGAAACTAAATTTACTTGCTTGGTGAAGAATGAACAAGCTAAACTTATGTAAGTGGCAGCTCCACCAATTATTTTATCTGTTTTACCGAAAGGGGTTTCGATAGCATCAAAAGCCACCGAACCTACTACTAATAGACTCATATTTTTATTTAAATTATTCGCAAAAATGCTAAAAAATAGTGAAGCCCAAAATTAAAATGAAAGAAAACCTAAATTAGACTTTCAGTTTTATTTTTTTCAGCTATGCAATCGCCACATTCTCCTTCTATAATTAGGTTCATGGTTTCAATTTTTTTGTCAGACATTTGTAATAAATAAGAACTAGGCAAATCAGGAAGGTTAGCGATTTGGTCGCATTCTTTACATTTAAAATGAGCATGAATATTAGAATTGACCGATTTCTCTTTGTTGTAAAGAAAAACAGTTAAGCCTAAAGTATTATGAAACTTCTCTAATATACCTAAATCTGAAAGTGTAATTAAACATCTGTAAATACTTGCACGATCATATTTTTGTGAAAATAACTTTTCTAAATCAC
>JAAFJZ010000325.1:0-949 GCA_013298205.1 Cytophagales bacterium | reverse complement strand
TATTTGTTCTGCAGTCATAAAGTCATTTCCTAAAATCATCAAAAAGCCAATTTGAATCGAAATTAATAAGTGTTTCTTTACAAATATAGGAAACATTTTCTTGATTTCAATTTTTTCAATAGAAATCAAATCTCCATTTTTATTATTTATTAATTAAATCCGTGGTTTATTAAAATTCACAGATTCAAGTAATAAATGCATAAGCCAAATCATTTACTGAATACACTTTGACTTTAGGCTACAGTTTTAGCTTTTAAAGATGCCAAATTGAGATGAAGACAAAATAAGTGTAAAATTTTAACTGAAAATAATTTAATAATAGGCAAATTCAAGTAATATAGGTTTGAAATAAAAATCAAAGTTTTTAAGCCTTAAATCAATATAATGTTTTGACTTAAATCAGTTTATCGTATTTTTGCCCAATATTATGAAAAAAGAAATCGTAGAAAGTCTCATTATAGGTGCAGGTCCTGCGGGATATACTGCTGCCATTTATGCTTCCCGTGCTGGAATCAAAACTGTTTTGTATCAAGGTCCGCAACCTGGTGGTCAGCTCACTATAACCAATGATGTAGAAAATTACCCTGGCTACCCCAAAGGAGTTATGGGTCCAGAAATGATGATGGATTTTCAAAATCAAGCTTCACGTTTTGGTGCAGATATTAGATATGGAATCGCTACAGCAGTAGATTTTACCTCATCACCTTATAAAGTAATTATAGACGATGAATTGGAAATAGAAACCCAAGCGGTAATTATAGCTACTGGCGCATCTGCCAAATGGTTGGGTTTGCCTTCTGAACAAAGATTAAATGGAAAAGGGGTTTCAGCTTGTGCCGTTTGTGATGGATTTTTCTTTAAAAATTTGGATGTAGCCATCATTGGTGGAGGAGATTCAGCTTGTGAAGAAGCGACATATCTAGCCAAACTTTGCAAAAAAGTTTACATG
>JAAFJZ010000329.1 GCA_013298205.1 Cytophagales bacterium | reverse complement strand
TTTTTTTTTTTTTAAATCCTTCTTATTTGAAAAGCAACTTTACTGATGCATTTTCTTATTGGATATTAGGGATAAGCTCATTTGTAATTACCCAAACGGATGTATTTTTTATATCTACATTCAAAAGAGATATAGGTTTGGTTACGATGTATTCGCAATCGTTTAGATTACAAGACATTGCATTAAAATTTATAAAAAAAATTACGGAAATAAAAGGCCCAAAAATTTTAACTTTATTTCAATCGGGCAACCATCATGCCGTAGCTGAAATATTTAATAAGTTGCTCAAAATCAATATTGCTCTATCAATAACTGCTTTTTTGCTTATCACGATTTGGGGCAAATATATACTTGAGCTATGGCTAGATAAAGTGATTATTTTTGATCAAACTCTTATTTGTGTATTAAGCACTATTTGTATAACGAGTAGCATTCATTGGGTTTTGTGGCATTTTTGCAACCTAACAGGGCAGCAAAAAAAAGTAAAAAACATAGTAATCGTTGAGATTTTATTAAATTTAGGTTTGTCATACCTATTGATAAGGTGGTTTGGTTTGATAGGTTTAGGTTTAGCTTCAATATTGGCAAATACGATTACGATTGTATTTATATTTAAGCTCTTCTCGCAATATAAAAAACGCATAAGCGTGCATAATTAAACCCTAAAAATTATGACTTACACTAAAAGCTTCATGGCAAGGCTTTTTTATCTAAAATTAAGTATGTACTCTTTTATTTAGTTTTGATCATGATCTCAATAATATGCTGCTCTGCGTCAAAACAGAATATACAAGATTTAGAAAATAATATTTCTCAAACCATAGGATGTCAGTTTGAGTTTCTGCCTTTTTTTAATCAAGATACAAGAGGAATTTGTTCGGTTTATAATGAAATGCTGGATAAAGCAAAATACTCGTTTATATGCTTAATACATGATGACATATTATTTTCTACACAAAACTGGGGTTCAATTCTGACTAACAATTTTCAAAATTTTGATGTTTTAGGCGTAGCTGGAGGTAAATACAAAACCTTATCCCCTTCCAATTGGGGCTTAACTCCCTATTTTTGTTATAATCTTATTCAGCACAAAAAACAAACAAAAGAGCACTTGTTCAAAGAAGATAATTCTAAATCCAGTATAGAATCTGTAGTATGCTTGGATGGTGTTTTTATAGCTTCTACGTCTGAGGTTTTTAAAAAAGTAAAGTTTGATTCTCTATTGTTTAAAGGTTTTCATGGCTATGATTATGATTTCAGCATTCATGCCAGTCAATATTTTCGTTTGGGGGTGATGAAAAATATTTTGATTGAACATCGTTCTGAAGGTAGACCTCAAAAGGAATGGATAGAAAGCCAGTTTAAAATTGCCAAAAAATGGAGTAATGTTTTACCTTTAAAAACTAAAGATTGCCAAACCAATCAGTATGATTACTGGGAAATGAGAGCTATAAGACAAACACTCATTCGGTTTTGGAAAATAAAATATTTCAATAAGTTTATTATTCTATACATTTTGAAATTAGCATTATCTTTTTTAAAAATTGCTCCAATTAAAGCTAAAGCTTAATTGAAAATGTGTTTTATTTTTTTGTAAGTCTACCGTATCAAAAATATATAAGTCTTATAATCAAATAGTTATATTATAAATCAAAATAGAATCTATAGTCTAATTGCGCTTTATTGCTCTTCATATTTGTATTTTCTAAATTAATATTGTAAAGTTTTTATACAGATTTCAAAATGATTTTGGTGTCATTGAATATTATTTTTCTAAAAACAAATACCCTTAAGCATTTTTACTAACCCATATTAACTTTGTTAGTAATCATTAAAAATATACTAAGTTCTATATTCAAGAAAAAGGATTATTTGTTGTCGAAATCAAAACAAATACATCTATTTTAAAAACCAAATTGGTCGTTTTATAAGGATATTATTTTCTGATTTTTAAAATCGTTCAAAAATAAAGACAAATGATTCCATACTGTTTATCAAAGATAGACCGTATGGAATCATGCTTTAATGCCGTTTAGTTAAATTCCTCTTTCTCCAGCTAATACTCCCAAAGCTAAACATCATTGAAATACGGGTAAATATTTGGGCGTGTCCCGATGGGTCGTGCTATCGCTACAAGTCCTCGCTTCGTTCCTCGCTGTGGGCTTTTCGCTCTATCACTCACGCAAGCTAAGTTCTCCTTCTTTATCTTTGCCCAAAACCAAGCGTACAAAAAAAGAGCATTTTGTATTTCGTTTTAATTCCTTTACATCGTAGTTTTCAATTTCGATTTATTTTACATTAAAATTTCATGAAACTGTAAAATCAGCTTTTTGATACTCCATCACAAAAAAAACTATAAACAATATTTTAGATATACTTTTAAAGTGCAAACGTAAAAAACTACCTTTGCAGATATGAATGAACAAATCTTAATACTTGACTTTGGTTCTCAATACACTCAGCTGATAGCTAGACGTTTGCGTGAACTTAATGTATATTGTGAAATTTATCCTTACAACCATATCCCTAAATTGCATGCTGGAATAAAAGGCATTATTCTTTCTGGAAGCCCCTGTTCGGTAAGAGATCAAAATGCTCCGCAATGTCCAGATGAATTTCTGAATTTCGGAGTGCCTGTTTTAGGCGTTTGTTATGGCGCACAGTGGTTGGCACAAAACCAAAAAGGCATTGTAAGTGCTTCTGCTATACGTGAGTACGGCAGAGCGATGATGAAACCCAATACTGAAAACGAACTTTTTAAAGGCATATCGCTCGAAAATCAAGTTTGGATGTCGCATGGTGATACAATTACCCAAATACCTGAGCATTTTCAAATCATAGCTTCTACCGAAACAGTGAAAGTAGCTGCTTTTCAATGGATAGAAAAGAAGATATTTGGCATTCAATTTCATCCTGAAGTTACACATAGTACAGAAGGCAAGCAAATCTTGAATAATTTTACGACCATTTGTGGCTGCAAGCACAACTGGACTCCGAATATTTTTATCGAGCAAACTTTAAGCGATTTAAAAGCGCAATTGGGAAGCGATAAAGTGGTAATGGCTCTTTCGGGAGGCGTAGATTCTACTGTGGCAGCCATGTTGATTCACAAAGCCATTGGCAAAAACCTGTTTTGCATTTTTGTAGATAACGGACTGCTAAGAAAAAATGAGTTTGAGCAAGTGCTTCATTCTTATAAAGAAATGGGCTTAAATGTAAAAGGCGTGAACGCCAAAGATATTTTCTATGCTGCCTTAAAAGATTTATCTGAGCCTGAAGCCAAAAGAAAAGCGATTGGCAAGGCATTTATTGATGTTTTTGATACAGAATCTCATTTAATAGAGGGTGCAAAATGGCTCGGGCAAGGTACGATTTACCCTGATATTATTGAGTCAGTATCTGTAAACGGCCCTTCTGCCACCATCAAATCACACCATAATGTAGGTGGTTTGCCCGAAAAAATGAAACTTAAATTGGTAGAACCTTTGCGTTTGCTTTTTAAAGATGAAGTAAGAAGAGCTGGAGCAGAATTGGGAATTTCCAAAGACATTTTGGGCAGACATCCATTCCCTGGACCCGGTTTGGGCATTCGCATT
>JAAFJZ010000324.1 GCA_013298205.1 Cytophagales bacterium | reverse complement strand
CACAACCCGTGATTGTACTATTAAATCCACCGCATATTATACCTGAAAAGTCATATTTACTACAATACCCAGGAGCCATTCCGATTCCATCCACAGTGCATAAAGTTACTGATTTGTTGGGTTTATTATTTCCAGACATGATTATACCACCACCTAAACAGTTTTTAACATTAACTCTCAATGCTTGGGTATTTTCTTGATAAGAAAGAATCCCTCCATTATTTGGCACACCTGTTATGTTCTTTTGTGCTCCAATATCATGTATATAACAATCCTCTACTCTTACATAACCCACAACTGAATTTGGAGCCGTTACAATATTATTGGTTTTATCAAACCAAAAAGCCTTTCTTGTATTATGTTTTAATTCCATGTTTTTAAAAACAATATTTTCGTAATAATCATTAGTCCACAATTGAGCACTTAAATTGTTATTATTTAAAATTGCTGGTGGAATATAAAATGTAAAATTTCTAACTGTAGCTTCTACACTTGTATTGGCATTTAGAGTTGCTGAGGTTACACCGCTTGGAGGGTAGAAGTAAACATAAGTTCCGTCATAAAACCATTCTCCTCTAGTATTTAATAAATCTATATCATTATCTACATAAAAACCCCAATCAAATTCAAATCCGCATTCTACACCTGCACCTGCGAAATTACTAAACCCAATAGTACCATTACTACTACTAGTTATCGGCATAACATCCCAATATGAATTATTTAACCGAGCAACTATGTTCCCATTCACTAAGCCATTAGAATTAGACCTCGTAACAAAAGTGGCATCAGAACTGTAAGCTTCGTTCCAAACTTGCGTTACACATGTACTTAATCCATCATATTGCCTTTTTGAAGCCGTAGGATGAGCATTTCTTAGGAATCTAGGTTGATTAGGATCAGCTAAACCTCCTAAAGTACCTGCTTCTGGGTATCTTGCAAGTGTCATCAATTGACCATTATAATATAGATGTTCAACGGCTTTGTTAACTTGTATTCTAGCAACAGTAACAGAATTTAAAGAAACATCTGACCAGTTACCGACAGCAGTGTTGGAACCTCCTGCAACTGATTGATTTGCTGCTATGGTAGCTGCACTGGTTAATACATCTGAGCCCGAAAAGATTGGATCTGCACCTGTACCATAAGCACCAAACGTTACAGGTGCATTTGCTGTACCTCTAGCATAAATTAAACACGATCCTCTATAGGTAAATCCCCTTTCAAATAACACTTGATCTCCAGATATAAGGTTTTTTTGAGATGAAGCTGTAGATATACTATTATTTGTTCTGACTGCAAATGGGCCACCCATTCCAAAACTTAGTACACAATTATTATATGTATCTGCTTCTCCCATTTTTGAGGTTATAAATTGATTTAACCTATCCAAAGTCTTCCAAGGTGTAGCAGAATTTTGCGCTTGAGCTAGAGTGCGATTATCATCTCCATTTCCAGAAATGTAAATTGTTATTGCTTGGGCATTTACTTTATTTAAACCTAAAACCAAGTTCAATACAAAAAGCAAGAAGTAAAATAATAAGTTTCGTTTCATAGAGTTGATTATAAGTAAGTTAGGAATTTTAATATTACTTTTTTAATTAATTATTGTACAAAGGTAATATCTATATTCGGTTTTTTATAGTTAATAAAGAAATAATTATAAAAGTAACTAACAAATAATAAAAAATTGTTAATGGTTAATGAATAATGGTTAAATGAATTGTGAATTTAAGCTAAAAACACACTTTCTATTGTTGTTTTAGCTTTTTGGCTTAAATCTTTGATATTTTATGTAAAGAGAGGGTATTTATACTTATTAAAATTAGCTTGTCTTCAAAAAGTAATAGACTTACTTTTTAAAATACCGGTTTCTAAGGCCATAAAATAAAATAGCTATTTTTTATGTACATTTGCATATAAGTAATTTTAAGACTTGAAAATGGAAAGAATAGACCGTATAGAGCAAGCAATCCTTGAGCTTCAAAAAAGTCAAGCTAAAACCGATGCCAATTTTAATAAAATACTTGGTGATATAGCCAAATCTGATGCCAAGATAAAAGAAGCCAATCAAAAAAAATCTTATATTGAAATTGATCAGTGCTATTCTGCAACTGAATTTTTTTATCATTTTCTAGAAGAAAATCCTATTTTAGGAAATATGAAATTTGATTATGTATTGGCAAATGTAAAGAATCATGTAAAAACTACACAAGATGAATATGACATTGTGATGTACAATGGCAATAGTGTGGCCTTGATAGAAGTGAAGCACAAGGTATATCCCAATGATTTAGAAAAATTGGTAAGTAAAAAAGTTGATAATTTTAGGTATTTGTTTCCTATGTACCATGATTATAAAATTTACCTTGGCATTGGTGGTTTTTCTATACCTGAAGATGTGGCAGCTCAAGCCAGAAACCTTGGCATAGCTGTACTCCGCCAAAAAGGAGACGTGGCGTATATAGAAGCTAAAAATTTGAAAGTTTACTAGGCTTGAGGGGTTTACCTTTTGAAAATTGGTCTAAACAGGGATTTTTAGCTAGGAAAATATTATCTTTGCAAAATAAAATGCCAAGTAAAATGGATACTATACAAGAGATAAGGGAAATTCTAAAAGAAATGGCTGAAAGACAAGCTATTTTTGATGTAAAATTTAATGAGCAAGTGGCATTTATTGCAAATCAACAAGCAAAAAATGATGCAAACTTTAATAAAATACTTGGTGATATAGCCAAATCTGATGCCAAGATAAAAGAAGCCAATCAAAAAAAATCTTATATTGAAATTGATCAGTGCTATTCTGCAACTGAATTTTTTTATCATTCATTAAATAAAAAACTCGTTTTGGGAAATATGAAATTTGACTCTATATACGGAAACTTATGGGGACATGAAAAAAATATACAAGATGAGTTTGATATTGTAATGTACAATGGAAACAGTCTAGTAATCATAGAAACAAAACACAAGGTACATACCAATGACATAGAAAAATTGGTAAGTAAAAAAGTAGATAATTTCAGGTATTTATTTCCAAAATATCAAAATTATAAAATTTATCTTGGTATTGCTGGCTTTTCTATACCCCAAGATGTGGAAAATATGGCTAAAAACCTTGGCATTGCTGTGCTACGCGAAAAAGGGGAAGTAGTGCAAATAGAAGCTAAAAACTTGAAAGTTTATTAGGCTTGAGGGGTTTGCCTTTTGAAAATTGGAATAACCTGGGAGTTTAGCTAGGAAAATATTACCTTTGCAAAATCAAATACCAAGTAAAATGGATACCATTCAAGAGATAAGGGAGATTCTAAAAGAAATAACCGAAAGACAAGCGAAAACAGACATTCAATTGGCTTTTAATGCTGAGTTGCAAGCCAAAAATGAAATTCAATTTGCTAAAACCGATGCTAAGTTTGATAAAGTACTTGGAGAAATAGCCAAATCTGATGCCAAGATAAAAGAAGCCAAACAAAAAATTTCTAACATTGGAAACAATCTAGGTCATACAGCCGAGGAGTTTTTTTATCATTCATTAAATGAAAAACTCGTTTTGGGAAATATGAAATTTGACTCTATATACGGAAACTTATGGGGACATGAAAAAAATATACAAGATGAGTTTGATATTGTAATGTACAATGGAAACAGTCTAGTAATCATAGAAA
>JAAFJZ010000323.1 GCA_013298205.1 Cytophagales bacterium | reverse complement strand
CACAGGTTTAGCCAACAACAACCATGAAATTAGAAATGTAAAGGCTTATCCTGCAGCTACGCTTACTGCTCCTAATTATAATTTTGGCACAAACGATCAAGCCTCTACTTGTGCTGTCCAAAGTGCAAACATTCGCCCTGCAGACAATGATGTAGCTCTCAATCCTTCAGCTAGTTTTAATTATTCTTCTTTTGATTTGAATACTACTCTTGCAGGTGTACAAACCAGTTTACTTATACCTAACGCGGGTACTTTTAACTACAATGGAAATGGGAATGTAAGCTTTACACCCATCGTAAATTTTTCTGGTATTGTAAATTCTACTTATGCAGTAGCAGATAATTATGGCAGTTTCAATACTATACCTGGTTTGATGATTATTACAGTAATAGGTATGAATAATACCTCTTGCAACCTTGCACCAACAGGTGCAGGCATCATAATTTCTAATATTCCAGTTAACGCTTTGTTAATTACAGGAAGTATTTCTGGTTATTACGACCCAGAGTCTAATCCAACTACCCTCACTTCGGGCATTTTTAATTCTGAAAATGGTGGTAGCGTTACGATATCGGGCATGGGTAAAATTTATTATAAACCTGCCACTAATTTTTACGGAAATGATACCTACAATTATCAGGTTTGTGATCCTTACATTTGTGGGAATATTCCCATTACTTTTCAGGTAGATAATCTGTCTCCTGTAGTTCAGCCTTTTATTTTTGCCAATACCATTAGTGGAGCTTGGATTTTGAGCACCATTCCTGGGCTTTCAGGTACAGATGCCGATGGTACAGTTACAGGTTTTACGATTACAACTTTACCTTTAACTTCTGTGGGAATTGTTTTTGCAGGCAATCGTGCCATTACTTCTACTGGTATAGTTTTCACTTTGGCTGAAGCCCAAAATATGTCTTTCAATCCTGTGGCTACTTTTACGGGTACTTCTCAGTTTTTTTATGCAGGTGTAGATAATCTAGGACTAATAGGAAGCCCCGCTTCTTATCTTTTAAACCACATTGCCAATAAATTACCGCTTGGAGTTGTATCTTTTTCTACAGTTACAGGCATAATTTCTAGCGTTCCTTTTACAGGTTCTTTTTCAGGATTTACAGACCCAGAAGGCTTTTCTATTTCACTTAAATCCACTCAAACAGTTGCAGGTTTTACTTTCTCGCTTGCTACAAGTGGGGGCTATACTTTTTTTAGTCCCAACAAATATTATGGCTTTCAAGCGATGGAATATGAAGTTTGTGACTCTAGGGAATGTGTTACCGCTCAAGCAAGTTTTTGGGTAAGACTCATGCCTCCTTTGCTCGCTAGACCATTAGTTAACCTTGATTTGAATGAAACCAAAACCAATCTTCAACTCACAGGTTATTCGGACCCTCAAGATATGCCCCTAAGTATTCCTGCAATGGTCAATACCAAAACCAAAAATGAAGGAACTTTTTCATTAGATGCTAGTGGAAAATATTCTTATACGCCCAAGCCTTACTTTTACGGTTTGGATAGCATTGCTTATAAAATTTGCAATGCAGATACTTGTAGTGCTTCTTACATTATTTTTAACGTAAAATATGTAAACACGCCTCCTGTAGCAGTTAATGACACTATAAGAGGCTTGGAAGACAAAGTTTTGACTTTTAGTTTGACAAAAAATGACTATGATTTTAATGGAACGATTGTAGTAAGTTCTGTAAACTTAGATACTTTAGGTTTAAGTACTAGCAAGAATCTTCTTTTAGATAGAGGGCAATTTCAAGTCAATGCGGATGGCACGCTTACTTACACACCCAAACCCGGTTTTTTTGGCACTGTTACAGGTTATTATACTATTAAAGATAACGAAGGCGGAGTTTCAAAGGCGGGCATGATATTGATACTTTTATACCCCATAGACAATGACAGCACCTTTGTTCCTGATGGTTTTTCACCTAACGGAGATAGAATAAATGATTTTTTGGTTATTTTCAACAATGGCAAACCCGTAAAACTTACCGTTTTCAACCGTTGGGGTTCGGCTGTTTACCAATCAGACAATTACCTCAACAATTGGGATGGCTCTTGCAATACAGGTGAAGTCGCCTCTAATCCCTCAGGTTTGCCCGATGGTTCTTATTTGGGCATCATCCAGATAGCCGACAAGCCACCCGTACATAAATATATTTCCATTTATAGATAAAAAAATAAATAATGAAGACATTTCCAATTAGATGCCTGTTACTGCTTTGCCTTACTCTTGCTAGTGTGGCAGTCAATGCCCAGCAAGAACCACTTTATACCCAATATATGTTTAATATGCTCCCTCTTAATCCTGCGTATGCCGGAAGCAGAAAAGTAGTAAGCATAAACGCTTTATACCGCTACCAATGGGCTGGAGTAAAAGATGCGCCTCAAACGGCAACGCTTTCAGCAGATATGCCTTTGCAAAATGATAAATTGGGAATAGGTCTTACTATTACCAATGACAGAATTCATATTTTTAATTCTACGCAAGCTTATGTTTCGTTTGCTTATCGCTTGCAATTAAAGAAAAGTGTCTTGGCTTTTGGAATGCACGCTGGGCTTACCCAAAACCTAGCTCAACTCACAGCCATTCGCACCGACCCTACAAATGCACTTACTGACCCAGCGTATGCGAGCAATAACATTTCCTATTCTCCAAATATAGGTGCAGGTGTATATTATAGTGGAGATAAGTTTTACCTTGGTCTTTCTGTTCCTAAAATGTTAGGTTTGCCTCTTAATGCCGCAGCAGATAGAAAAGCAGCTTTATTTCAACACATTTATTTGATGGGTGGCTATGTATTTAATCTAGGAAATGATTTTAAGTTGAAACCTTCTTCTATGGTAAAATATGTTGTAGAAGCTCCCTTGCAGGTAGATTTGAACGCAAATCTTTGGATTTATGACAAATTTGGTGTGGGTGCATCTTATAGAACTTCTGATATAGTTTGCGCTTTGCTCGAATGGCAAGCTAGCGATCAATTGAGAATCGGCTATGCTTTTGATTGGACTTTTGGCAAAATCAATACCTTTACTTATGGTAGCCACGAAATTTTGATCAGGTACGAATTAGGTTACAATCGTCCCAATATAGTTACACCAAGATACTTCTAGTATTTTCTTTATAGATATTTATGATAAATAAAAAAATAATTATTGCCGTTTGTATTTTATTCACAACGCAAGCGTTTGCCCAATCTTTCAAATATAAATGGGCACAAAAAGAGTACAATCAAATGCGCTTTGCACATGCTGCTGTATTAATGGAACAATTGATTAAAAAATACCCTAAAGACTCTAAACTCCAATTGCAGCTTGCAGATAGTTATTTAAAAACACATGAAAGCGTAAAAGCTGAAAAAGTGTACCGTGGTATGGCAAAAACTTTAGCCAAAGACACCAGCAGTTTGCTAGAGTGGGCAGACATCCTTTCTCTAAATGGTAAATATGTAGAAGCATCTAAAATCTATGCCAATGTTTTGAAAATAGACCCGAGTAATCAGAAAGCAAAGGAGTTTTCTAGTTTTATCAAAAAAATAAACACCTATTATGCTGATAGTGCCTCATATAAAATTAAGTACTTGAATATCAATTCTCAACAATCTGATTTCTCGCCTACTTTGTACGGAAAAAAAATGGTTTTTTGTTCGGCTAGAGACCGTGGAGTCATCA
>JAAFJZ010000322.1 GCA_013298205.1 Cytophagales bacterium | reverse complement strand
CAATAGAAATATTATCTTATTTAAAAAGCCAAAATTTTGGTAAAAAGGAAAGTGCAGAAAAATTAATTAAAGAATTAGAATAAGTTTAAAAATCGATTTCATTCAAATTTTTACAAAAAAGTTGATTTTGAAAGTTTAATTAGAACAAATTTAATTTTCATTAACTTTGTTCTAATTAAACTTTATTCATGAATGCAGAGGAAATTTTAAAACAATATTGGGGTTTTGATTCCTTTCGCTCTATTCAAAAAGATATTATCCTCTCAGTTTTAGATTCAAAGGATACATTAGGGATTATGCCCACTGGAGGAGGGAAGTCTATTTGTTTTCAAGTTCCAGCTATGATGAAGCCAGGGTTTTGTTTGGTGATTTCGCCATTAATTGCTTTAATTAAAGATCAAGTTCAACAACTTAAAAATAGAGGAATTGCAGCCGAAGGTTTAACAATGGGAATGACTTCAAGGGAAATAAACCTTGCACTTGAAAACTGTCATTCTGGACAAATTAAATTTTTATACATTTCACCTGAACGTCTTTTATCTGAAAAAATTCTTGAGCGGTTACCTCATTACAACATCAATCTTTTAGCAGTAGATGAGGCACATTGTATTTCCCAGTGGGGTTACGACTTTCGCCCGGCTTATTTACAAATAGCCAACTTTAGGAAAATTAAACCTAATGTGCCAATTTTAGCATTAACGGCTTCAGCTAATTTAAACACTGAAAACGACATCCAAGAAAAACTAGAGTTTACTTCTAAAAACGTTTTAAAATCTAGTTTTGCAAGGTCAAATCTTTCGTTTTCTGTTTTCGATGAAAACAATAAAATGCTTAGGATTCTAAAAATAGTCAATCAAGTAAAAGGGTCAGGAATTATTTATGTGGGCTCACGAAAAGAAAGCCAAAAAATAGCCGAAGAGTTGAACTTCAATAAAATTTCAGCGGCTTTTTACCATGCAGGAATGGGTTTAAACGAACGAACGAAGGTTCAAAATCTTTGGATGAACAATAAAGTAAGGATAATAGTAGCTACAAATGCCTTTGGTATGGGAATAGACAAGCCAGATGTGCGCACTGTTATTCATTACCATACTCCTTGGCATCTTTCTTCTTATTATCAAGAGGCTGGTAGAGCTGGACGAGACGGGAAAATAGCTTTTGGGGTTGTTCTTTACAATCAAAATGATATTAAGAACCTAAAAGAAGTTCCCGAGAAAGAAATTCCTGAAAGCCAAGTTATACTTCATATCTATAAATGTCTGACGAGTTTTTGCCAAATTTATTTAGCTGAAACGGATCAATTGTATAAAGATTTTGACATAGTTTTATTTTGTCAAAAATACAATTTGGGTCCAAGTTTGGTAAGCAAAGCTTTAAAAGCTCTTTCGCAATTAGGAGCTTTAGAGTTTTTAGATTCTTATTATAGCCCCCATAAGTTTATTTTTGCATTAGATTACACTGAAGTTTATAAATATTGTATTTCAAATAAACGTTGGGAGCCTTTGATAAAAGCCTTACTCAGGCAAGCAGGAGGGCAAGCATTTCACGAATATTATAATTTAGATATTCCTCAGCTCACACGCGCTTTGCAACTAGATATAAATCAAACCGTTACACTATTAATAGAATTGAATAAATTAAATATTATTTATTTTCAAAAAGAAAAAAACATTCCCCAAATTAGCTTTTTTTCATTTTTAGAAACTAAAATTAATGTAAAAACTATTGAAAGCTTAAGGAATAAATATGAAATAGAAACTCAAAAAAGCATTCATTTTTACACACAACAGTTTAGATGCAGAAGCATCGAAATTCAAGATTATTTTGGTGAAAAAACTGACTTTAAATGTGGTAAATGTGATATCTGCATTGCTAACAAAAAAAAGGAACAAATCAAAATGCTTTCAGATGAAAAAGTAAAAAAACTACAAGAGACATTAAAAGCTAACCCTACTTTACCTAAAGATTTAGTTTTATTGTTTGAAGTAAAAGATGAAGAGCTTATTTTAAATGAAATAAAGTATTTACTTGAAATGGGAACTATTAAAACAAGTGAACATGGTCTACTTGTTTGGAAATAAATTTTAAGTTTTGTTCTTCAATTTCTTAAAAACTATGTTTATGTTTCGAAATAAATTATGGTTTTTAAGTTTTTTTGAGTAATTCTACTTTAAGACTTTAAAAATTTACATATAAATATTTGATTATCAATTATTTATATGTAAATTTGGTCATTATTCACGCTAGGATAGTAATTGAACATGAGTCAAGTACTGTCCGATAAAAAAAAATTTGTAAAATTTTGTTATAGTATTGAAAATGAGATACTTAGTCTCGAAAACTACATTTCAACCTATACTCCTTCGTTTAAAGTGCATCGTACTAGCAATATTTTAATAGCTACAGCCTATTTGAAAAACCTTTTGAAATGCGAGAAAGAACATACCAATATGGAGCGAATGGAAGAAATACAATCTGAAGATCTAGCTTACCATCAATACCAGCATTTTTTGAGCAATTCCAAGTGGAATCACCAAGAAGTGAATGAAAATACAGCCATGCAGGCTAATTTTTTGATGAAAGACTGCAAGCAGACATATAAAACACCCACAGGCTTAATTATTGACGAAAGTGCGCATTTAAAAAAGGGAAAAGAATCAGTTGGTGTGGCTCGACAATATGCAGGAGTAGCGGGCAAGGTGGAAAATTGTCAAGTAGCCGTTTATGCTTCTTTGTGCAATCAAGACACAACTTGTTTGATAGACACCGCTTTGTTCTTGCCTCAGTCTTGGATTGAAGATCAAAGTGCTTGCGACAAAGCAGGCATTCCAGAGTCAGCTCGGGTATTTAAAACCAAACCTCAATTGGCTCTCGATATAATTAAGTCTCTGGTTTCCTTAGGTGTTAATTTTGATTGGATTGGAGGAGATGGTTTATATGGTCATAACTCAGAATTTACGCGTTTGCTGGATGAAATAGGGCTTTTTTACGTTTTAGATATTCACAAAGATGAGCGTATTTATTTGAGTGAACCCCTCATAGCTGTACCTACTAAAAAGGGCGTAAGAGGTAAAAATCCTACTCAATTACAAGCCAATATAGAACCCATTCAAGTCGAGAAATACAAAGAAAGTCTTACAGCTAATCAATGGAAAGAAGTCGCAATAAGAAAAACAGCTAAAGGCTGGAAAACAGTGCTTGTGCATACGGTTGAGCTATGGCATTGGAATGGAAAAGAAGAAAAAGCGGTAAAAAGAACACTTGTCATCACCAAAACTGTAGGTAAAAGCTCAAAAACAAAATATAGTTTTAGCAACGGAGACTTAGAAAAACATACAGCAAAAGAATATGCCTATTTTCAATGCAACAGATACTGGGTAGAAAGAAGTTTTGATGATGCCAAAAATGAATTGGGATTATCAGGCTATCAAGTAAGAGGGTGGAATGCATGGCATCACCATCAAGCTCTCGTAATGATGGCAGGCTTGTATATGCAACACATGAAAATAAATAACAAAGAGAAATATCAATTGATGAGCGTAAGAGATGCCAAAATAATAATCATAGCCCTAATGACAGAAGATAATCAAGTCATAGAAGAAGCTTATAAACAGATGAAAAACAGGCATATAAATAGAAAAAAAGATATTGACCGGCACTATAAAGAGGAGAATTCTAAAGTCTTAAAGTAGA
>JAAFJZ010000321.1:1575-3708 GCA_013298205.1 Cytophagales bacterium | reverse complement strand
AATAAAATCATTCCTGAAGCCAAATTAAGATGTGAAGTCCCTAAATGTGAAGCTGGAGGAGGAGGAATCAATGTTTCTAGGGCTTTGAAAAAATTAGGGAAAGAGTCTCATGCGATTTTCTTCTCGGGTGGACACACAGGACCTTTTTTTGAAGAAATATTTCAAGCCGAAAATATCCCATTTTCAACCTTTCCTATTCAAGAAGCAATCAGGGAAAATTTTATTGTAGTAAACAAGGCTACCGAGCAACAGTTTCGCTTTGGAATGCCAGGGCCAATGATTAGTTTAGAAGAAAGTCTCGGTCTATTAAATTCAATTGAGAATATTTTGGATGGGGCTGATTTTTTAGTCGTAAGTGGAAGCTTATGCCCTGGTATGGAAGATGATTTTTTTGCTAAAGTAGCCCAAATAGCCAAAAAGAAAGGCGTTAAATTCATATTGGATTCTTCAGGAATTCCACTTCAAAAAGCATTAGAAGAAGGTGTGTATTTGTTCAAACCTAATTTGGGAGAATTAGCACATCTATCGGGTATTCAATCTATTGATGAAGCCATGCTCAATGAAGCTGCGCAAAAAATACTCAACAAATACAAATGTGAAGCGCTTATCGTATCTCTAGGTCCTGGTGGAGCGATGTTGGTAACGAAAGATTTACAGAAATATGTTCCAGCGCCTACAGTTCATAAAAAAAGTACCGTAGGCGCTGGCGATAGCATGGTGGCAGGCATGATTTTCGCATTAAGTGAAGGCAAAGATTGGGTAGAGGTAGCCCAAATGGGAGTAGCCTGTGGTACAGCTGCCACTATGAACACAGGTACAGAGCTTTGCAAAAAAGATGATGTATTAAAACTTTTGACTTGGATCAAAAAAGAGAAAAATGCTACGATGGGAAGTTTAGAGTTTGAGTAATAGTTATAATAATTTTTCACCCAATTTCAACTAGTCGAAATTGGGTGAAAAATTATTTATCCAAAACCATAATTGTAAGTCTAGAGGTACAGATTATTTTACCCAAATTAAATAATTCTATATTCCATACATGAGTTTTTCTTCCCTCATGTACCAATTTGGCAGTAGCTGCTACTAAACCTTCTTTAGCTTGTCGCAAATGGTTAGCATTAACTTCCAAACCAACTGCATATTGTTTGCTGGAATCTAAACATAAATTGGAGCCAATGCTACCTAAAGTTTCTGCTAAAACTACAGAAGCTCCGCCATGTAAAATTTGATGTGGTTGAATGGTACGATGATCTACTGGCATAGTAGCTGAAATCGAAATGGGACTAATTTCGGTAATTTGAATACCTAAATGCTCAATAATTGTTCCTTTGTAATAGGATTCAAAATTTTTATCTTGAGGAATATTGATAGGCATGTGAATACGTTTAGTTATTAGAAATAATTTTATGCTTCAAAGTCTGGATGTTCAGCATCTTTTTCAGATAAAATAGGAGAAAAACTTGGCCATTTAATCCCAAATAAAGGGTCATTCCATCGAATTCCTTTTTCTTTTCCTGGGGTAAAAAATTGAGATACTTGGTAGCTTACTTCAATATTATCTTCTAACGTAATAAATCCATGAGCAAAACCTTCTGGAACATACAACATCGTGTAATTATCTGAGGTAAGTTCTACAGAAATATATTGACAATATGTAGCGGAGTTTTTTCTTAAATCTATGATTGTGTCCCAAATACTTCCTCTTGTGCAACGAATTAGTTTAGCCTCTTCTGCACCTCCTGTTTGGTAATGCATGCCACGCAAAGTATATTTGGTTTTAGATAAAGACATATTTCCTTGTACCCATTGACCTTTTAGACCAACTCTTGCAAATTCATCTGCACAAAATGTTCTGGCAAAAAAACCTCTGCTATCTTCACGTTTTTCTAAATCTATTATGTAAGCTCCTTTAAGTTTGGTTTCTGTAAATTTCATTTTATGATTTCAATAAATTCATTCTATTTTTCAATGTTCTTAGTCTTACAAATTGCTCACTTTCAAAGTCTTTTACGCTGAAGTTAAACTTCTTATATTTATCAAAAAGCTCATCCATTCCTGATGCTAAATTGTAAATTAATTTAAAACTTGGGATTAATTTACCTAACAAATCAAAATTAACTTTATAATTTCTAG
>JAAFJZ010000321.1:0-1565 GCA_013298205.1 Cytophagales bacterium | reverse complement strand
CACTAATCTTTTTACTTGATCGGCAACATCTTTAACTTGAAAATTTTCAAGATTACCTCCAATATTGACAATCTGGTTGTAAATAGATTTTTTAGGAGCATTCATAAAAGCAACAAAAGCTCTTGCTATGTCTCTGCAATGTATTAATGGCCTCCAAGGTGAGCCGTCACTCATGATTCTGATATCTCCTCGAGCTATTGCGCAAGCTAATAAATTATTTACAACTAAATCTATTCTTAAATTAGGTGAATGACCATAGGCAGTAGCATTTCTTAAAAAAGAAGGACAAAAATTTTCGTCAGCCATTTTACTAACCTGTATTTCAGTTTCAATTTTTGAAATTGCGTATGCAGTGATGGGGTGTGTAGGATCTGTTTCATCTAAATTAAGTTTTTCACCTTGACCATAAATAGAACAGCTACTAGAAAACAAAAACCTAGATACACCTGCTTTTTTGGATAGTTTAGCTAAATTAATGCTCCCTTCTCTATTAATTCTGTAGGTAATATCAGGATCTAAATCTCCCATTGGATCATTTGAAATTGCCGCTAAATGAATAACACAATCATAACCCACAAGGTCTTTTTCTGTTAAACTGCAGAAATCTTTAATAATTATTTTGTCAGGTAAGGTATATTTCTCCCATTCACAACCATCAAACAAGCCAATATCACATCCAGCAACGTAATGACCTTCGCTCTTTAAAATTTCAATCAAATGCGTACCAATGTAGCCTTGATATCCTGTTACAAATACTTTCAATTTAATATTTTTTTGTGCAAAAGTATAAAAACTTTAATATAGGTTTATTAAATAATAACAATTCAAAATAAAATTTAATAGAAGTTTAAAATAAAAAATCTCAATCCTTTAGTTTTATTAAATTTAAAATCGTTTATGTTTCAAATATGTTCTAGAATAAAGGATTTTATTATTAGTTTTAATAAAAATACAAGTAAAAAATATATTTTTGCTAATTAATAATAAAAAATGTTTCAAAAAATAAAAGCATACTGATTTTAAATTCATTTTTTGGTTTTTGTTTATTAAAAAATATTTCATTCAAATTGAATTTTCTCATTTCTACAATTTTATTTTTTTTAATTACCTTCCAGCCTGTTTTATCTCAAGGTTGGGATTACAAAGTGTATTCAAACCCTCAAAAAGCTGATAAATTAATAAATTCACCCGCAAAAGAATCTAACCCAATCGTTGTAACAAGTGGCAATGTCTTTTATTTTAATAGAGGTTTCAGTTCATTAAATGTTGGAGGCATAAAAGATTCAAACGATGTTTGGGTGCAAAAAAGAAATTTTGCAGGTAAATATGAAACTCCTTACAATGCCGGAAACATCATTAATAATGCTAGAAACAATAAAATATTAGGCGTAAACCAAGAGGGAAATTTAATTTATTTGAATAATACCTATCCATATTTAAAAATATACAAAAATCATGCAATTTGTGCTAGTAAATACTTAAATGGAACTTGGTCTAGCCCCTTCCCTATTGTTATTCAGGGATTTAGCTTTCCAAAATCAAGTTCAAAAATTCATGTTAGTTCA
>JAAFJZ010000320.1 GCA_013298205.1 Cytophagales bacterium | reverse complement strand
CTTGAAAATAATGAAAAAGTAGTGCCTTCTACTAAATACGAACTAAACGAAAAAAACTAATTTCAAATGGATTTTATCACCCTTATAGATAAATCGGTACTTATCGTTATAATTTTTGCAGTTAGTTTGGTTACAGCTATGTATTCCACCTACGGTGAAAGGAAAATAGCCGCTTTTTTTCAAGATCGTTTAGGACCTACTAATGCAGGTCCTTGGGGGCTTTTGCAACCTTTAGCTGATGGTGGCAAACTATTTATGAAAGAAGAGATTATTCCAGATCAAGCGAATAAAGCTTTGTTCATTTTAGGGCCTTCTATCGCTATGCTTACCGCTTGTATGACGAGTGCAGTTATACCTTGGGGTAAAGATTTATATTTCTTTGACCACAACATAGTACTACAAGTAGCCGATGTAAATATTGGATTATTGTATGTTTTTGGAGTGGTTTCTTTGGGCGTTTATGGAGCTTTAATAGGTGGTTGGGCATCTAATAATAAATTTTCTTTGATGGGAGCTATTAGAGCAGCATCACAAAATATTTCTTATGAGCTGGCTATGGGTTTGTCTATCATTTCTATTATTATGCTTACGGGTTCTTTGTCTCTTAGAGATATTGTAGAGCAGCAAGCTGGATTCAATTGGAATATTTGGTATCAACCTTTGGCATTTTTGATTTTCTTTGTTTGTGCATTAGCAGAAACAAACCGCGCTCCTTTTGACCTTCCTGAATGCGAAACTGAGCTTGTAGGTGGTTATCATACAGAGTATTCATCTATGAAACTTGGATTTTACTTGTTTGCAGAGTATATCAATATGTTTATCTCAGCAGCTGTAATATCTGCTTTGTTCTTTGGAGGGTATAATTTCCCTTTTATGAATTCAATAGGACTATCATCAAATGCAATTGCTTTGCTTGGGGTGGGTTTCTTCTTTATTAAAATATTGTTTTTTATATTCTTGTTTATGTGGGTTCGTTGGACGATACCCAGATTCAGATATGATCAACTAATGAAGTTAGGTTGGGAAATTTTAATACCATTATCTATCGTAAATATAATCATTACAGGTTTAGTGATTTTAATTAAGGAAGGTAGTTTGTTTTGAAATTTTTTAATTAGAATTTTAAAAATACATTTGCACTCGAAAAAATTATGCAAAGTTTATCAAATAGATCAAAACAGGTTTCTAATAAGAAAATGACTTTCATGGAAAGGCTATATTTGCCTGCCATTTTGAAAGGTATGCTTATTACGATTAAGCACTTCTTCTCAAAAAGCGTAACCGTAAGTTACCCTTTTGTAAAGAAAAAATTTAGCCCTGTATTTAGAGGTTTGCACGTTTTGAAACGTGACGAAAATGAGAAAGAAAGATGTACAGCATGTGGTTTATGTGCTTTAGCTTGTCCAGCAGAAGCCATCACAATAGTAGCTGGTGAAAGAATAAAAGGAGAGGAGCATTTATATAAAGAAGAGAAATATGCATCTACTTATGAAATTAATATGTTAAGATGCATTTTTTGTGGTATTTGTGAAGAAGCATGCCCCAAAGAGGCTGTTTTTCTTACCAATGAAGAAATTGCATTATCACATTATGAAAGAAAAGAGTTTACTTTCGGAAAAGATAGATTAGTAGAACCCAAACATCATTCAGATAACCACAAAAGGGGCGGAGGTCCACTTCAATATGCTTAGTATCAGTCAAGGATTATTTTATTTTCTTTCTTTTATCAGCGTGCTTTTTGCGTTGATGGTTATTTTGGCTAAAAATCCAGTTCATAGTGTGATTTATTTAATTGTTACTTTCTTTTGTATTTCAGGTCATTATTTTATGTTGAATGCTCAATTTTTAGGTATAGTTAATATCATAGTGTATGCAGGGGCGATAATGGTGTTGTTTTTGTTTGTGATTATGTTCTTGAATTTGAATCACGAAACGGAACCTAAAACGCCTATATTGGCTAAAATAGCAGGTGCAATTTGTGGTGGAATGTTGCTTTTATTGGTTGTAGCTATTTTTAATGATACCCAGTTAATATATGCTCAAAACCCAAATAATCAAATTGGTTTGATTAAGAACCTTGGATTGGTTTTGTTCAAAGACTATTTATTTCCATTTGAGATTGTTTCTATTTTGTTTTTAGCAGCTATGGTAGGTGCTGTATTGTTAGCAAAAAAAGATGACAAAACCAAACAATCAGACATCATTTAAAGGGTAGATATGAATAGCTTAATTACACAAATACCTTTAAACCATTATATCTTTCTGAGTTTTGCCATTTTTACCATAGGCATAATCGGTGTGCTTACCAGAAGGAATGCAATTGTTGTTTTTATGTCAATCGAATTGATGTTAAATTCTGTAAACTTATTGCTTACGGCTTTTTCTGCTTATAAATCTGACCCCAATGCTCAAGTTTTTGTATTCTTTATTATGGCTGTAGCTGCTGCTGAGGTAGCGATTGGTTTAGCAATTATTGTATTGATTTACCGCAATACCAGATCAATAGATATTAATGTACTTAACAAACTCAAGTGGTAAATATGAACGGAATGTTGTGGCTTATACCTCTTTTGCCCCTTTTAGGGTTTATTATCAATGGCACTTTGTACTCAACTTTGAGCAAAACAATTGCAGCCATTATTTCTACTTTTGTCGTTTTTGCATCATTTGCAATCTCTGTTTCAATTTTTTTAAATTTACAAAACGAAGCCATTAGTGAAACCTATTTTAGCTTCATTCATGTAGGTGATTTATCAGTTCCATTTCAACTTAGTGTAGATAAATTGTCTGCTGTAATGCTCCTGATTATAACAGGTATAGGGACTCTTATTCATTTATATTCAGCTGGTTATATGCATGATGATAAAGGGCATAATAAGTTTTTTGCATATTTGAATTTATTCATTTTCTTCATGTTGCTCCTAGTTATGGGTGCCAATATGGTTATTACATTTATAGGTTGGGAAGGTGTAGGTTTGTGTTCATATTTATTGATTGGTTTTTGGTATCAAAACGATTCTTACAATGATGCCGCTAAAAAAGCTTTTATCATGAATAGAATTGGTGATTTAGGCTTTCTATTGGCTATGTTTTTGGTTTTCGTTAATTTTGGTACACTTACATATTCTGAGATTACAGCTAAAGCTCTTCCTTTAAGTATTGAAAATACAAGTTTTACCCTAATTACAATTCTGTTATTTGTAGCTGCTACAGGTAAAAGTGCCCAAATTCCATTATTTACTTGGTTGCCAGATGCGATGGCAGGTCCTACCCCAGTTTCAGCCTTGATTCATGCCGCAACGATGGTTACTGCAGGTATTTATTTGATTATTCGCACCAATATTTTATTTGCTTTATCTCCTTTTACCAATGAAATTATTACTTACATTGGTTTGGCTACTGCTTTATTCGCTGCCACAATAGGTATTTTTCAAACCGATATTAAAAAAGTTTTGGCTTATTCTACAGTTAGTCAATTGGGATATATGTTCCTAGCTCTCGGTGTTGGTGCTTATGATGCAGCCTTGTTTCACGTTCTAACTCACGCCTTTTTTAAAGCATTATTGTTTTTGGGTGCAGGTAGTGTAATTCACGCGATGAGTGGTGAGCAAGACATTAGAAATATGGGAGGATTATATAAAAAGATACCGATTACATTTTATACTTTCTTAATTGGAACAGTCGCCATAGCAGGTATTCCACCATTAGC
>JAAFJZ010000031.1:9121-12314 GCA_013298205.1 Cytophagales bacterium | reverse complement strand
CAGCTTGGCTTAGTACAGTTTTATGACGTACAACACGCTAAGATCCTAGTATCATTCGTGTAATTAAAGATAAATAAAGCATTTCACCTGTGTATGTATCGGATAGTTTATTCCTGAACGTTTTGTTGTAATTGCCGTAGTATTGGTCATCGTAAAATTCCGTTCTGAATAGACTAACATTAGATTTCTTTAATAACTCCCAATTGAATGCAGTATTTGAAGTTGTTAAAGATTATGAAAGAAGTCTAATGCTCACCTGATTTACCTCTGCTTCAATGAATACTTTTAATTGTTTCATCTATATCAATCGTAAGTTACATATTCCTTGACTTAAACATTTATTATGCATAAATCAAAATCCGCATCACTAAGAACTAGTTTTTTATTCCCTATAAAATGGGATTAGAATACTTTTCAAAAGTGATAGGATATTTAATATTATTATAAATAATACTACTTATTAATTAGTTATTGAACTTAATTATTACCAGATAACAGCAAAGCTGTTGCCTTTTTCTTTGCCGATATATTTAATGGCCCAGCAGATGATGGCCCCGTAACCTTAACTATATTTAATACAATAGATGCATTTACATTTGCAGCAATATCTGGAATACAAATGATCTTAATATCTGTCTCTCTTCCACCACACCCTCCTACAATAGAAACGTTACCTCCACTCATTATTACAAAGTCTTTGTTCATCACAGCTGTACTACTTGAATCTACTGCAAATTGTACTTTTACATCTCCCCCTGAGCAATTAGTTACTATGGAACCATCTGAAGGTTTTACTAAAGATATTTTAAACATGCTAGAGGCGCTTTCTCCTGATCTATTATGATCTGATATTTTAGATATTTGAACTTCTGCCCCTACATCATTTATATATTGTGTTGCTGAAAGTGTTTTTGCTTTTCCTAGAAAATCAATCACACAGTTTTTAGAAGAATTTACCTCTAGCAGTACTAACTGAACCGATTGAACATCCTTATAATAAGAATCTTCTATTGTCTTTACAATTATACTTCCAGTAGACTCTCCATCATTAATTAATAGATGTTTTTTAGTACTAGCGTCAAAATCAATATTAGGAAGGGCTGAACCAAACCCAAATTTATAAATGATTCGTATTGGTGTACCCGTCTTATTTTTAAGTACGGTTCCATCTGGCTTAAACAAACCTACTGTATAGCTTAATGGTTTACCTTCTATGGAGTCTGATCCAGATGTAAAGCGTATAATAGCCTCTGAATCTTCTATTGTTACTACACCAACTGATTTAGAGATATGCGTATTTTTTGCATCAGATAGCTCTATTGATACTTTTTCAGTCCCTTCTAATATTTGATCACTATGAATTGGGAGCTCAATAGTTTTCACTATAGCTTCTCCTCTCGAAAAATCAGATGGAATAAATGATAAAACTCCATCAATCGGGGTGATATCACTGCCATCTACTTTATTGTTAAATAAAGATTTATAAGAAATTGTTACAGGCTTTCTTATCCCATTCTCTAACAAAAAACCTGTCAGAGAAACAGTTACTCTAGCAATACTAGTTCCATTTAGCGGTTCTTCAACTGTTATATCATTAATAGTTGCCCCATGGCTTATTTTAGTAATTCTACTTCCATCTCCTCTCCCACCACCTATAGCAACTATTTCACCTGATGGTAGGTTTTCTATAGCAAGATATACAGCTTCTGCATCTACTTTTCCGTATTCTTTATCAAAAAGTAAATCACCATTTGTACTGTCGAACTTTAATATTCTACAAGTCTTGTCAGAAGTTACATAAATTTTACCATCTTCAGATAAAAGCAAACTTTTAACTGATAAATTGGTCAATGGAATATCAAAAATGGTTTTTCCATCTGAAGACAACTTAAGTAATTCTGATGCATTATCTTTTGAACCTATTGCTATTATTTGATTCGTAGCATTCACTTTTAAATCAACAATAGGAGCAGTGGTTTCTTTATTAAATATAATTGTTCCATCTGGTCTAAGTTTTATAACTCGACCACGGTCAAACTCTTCTGCAGATAATAAAATTTGACCTTGATAGTCTATTAGCATAGAACTAAATCTACTATCTACAATACTATAAGTTTTATCAAAAATAATTTGTCCATCAACTCTTACTCTGGTCGCACGACAAGGATTACCAGTACCATACAGACCACCACCTATTGCCAAAAGGCTCCCATCATCCATTAGTGAGGCTTTTGTATAACTATATCCACCATTCCCAGTAGTAATTTCATACATCTTGTCCCCAGACGATGTTAGTTTAATCAATAATCCATGTCCTCTTGAATCTCCTATATCACCCCCTATACCAATAATACTATCATCTTCTTCTATCACTAAATTATATAAGATAGTACTTTCTTTACATAATCTATCAAATAAAACATCCCCTTTAGCACTTATCTTTGTTATCCTAGATCTAGATGGACTACTTCCATCTACTCCAACCGCAATGAAGTTACCAGCATGGTCTTGCTTTACCTTAGTAAAATATCCTCCAGAGCTTTTCCCAACTATTTTATCAAATACTATCGTACCTTTACTATCAAACATACTGATACGTCCTGCCCCATTCACTCTTGTCCCTCCACCTACTACCACTATAGAGCCATTTTCCGTAACTACCATATCGTTATAAATAGTGGCAGCATCTTTATTATTTTTATTCTCAAATAATATTTTACCATCAGAACTTAGTCTTGCAACGTATGCTTTTGATGCACCGCCACCTATAACTATTAACTCTCCATTCGCTTGGGACTCTACTTTTGTTAGTTGATTGTCATTACCAGCTAAACTTTTGTTAAAAACGGAAGGCATCTCTTGAGCATAGGTTATTCCAGAAAGAGTAAATAGTCCGATAAGAACAGGTAGGATTTTTCTCATTGTTTGTTTTAATTTATTTTATTCTTTTTATATATACCTCACATCGACGATTTAATGCATTTATTTCTTGACACTTTTTATCTGTTTCAGTTTCTTTGTTACAAGTAGCAAGTGGCCTACTAAAACCAAACCATTGAATTTCAAAAACATTTTTAGGAATACCCTTTCCTATTAAATATTCCATTACACTTTTTGCTCTCATCTCAGATAGTGACAGGTTATATCTCTCTGTTCCTGTAACGTCTGTATGACCATCTATTGAAACAATATA